>DASPZH010000268.1:0-7999 GCA_035636335.1 Streptosporangiaceae bacterium | reverse complement strand
GACCGCCGTGCAGCACCGGCTGCCCATCAAGATCGTGATCAACAACAACAACTCGCTCGGCCAGATTCTGTGGGAGCAAATGGTACTCGGCTACCCAGAACATGGCGTGCGCTACCCGCAGCCGTTCACCGACTTCTCCTGCATCGCGACCGCGAACGGCGGCCTCGGGATCAAGGTGGAGAAGGCCGACGGCGTGCCCGGCGCGATCGGCCAGGCGCTGAGTCACGACGGGCCGGCGCTCGTGGACGTCAACGTCAACCCGGACGAGCCACCGCTGCCCGGCAAGGTGGAGTACAAGCAGGCCAAGAAGTTCGCCGAAGCGTTCCTGCGGGGCCAGCCGCGCAAGGCGACGATCGCCACCACCTTGTTCAAGGACAAGATCGAGCAGCTCAAGCCATAGCGCCCGGGTGCGCCTGACACGGCGGTGCCGCCAGGACGAGTCCTGGCGTTGCTGACGGGGTCTGCGAACGTGTTGTTTGCGTCATCGGCCTGGACATGATTGCCTCCCGAATGCCAGGCGTGCCGGCGCGGCATCTATGCCGCTCTTTGCTCTTGGCGTTACCCGCGGTCGTGCGGGCCATGCGCCGAGCCCGCGGAGGAGCCGTTTGGCTCTGTGAGAGCAGCCTGACCTGCAATTGCAGTAGATAACGCCGGCCGATGTCCGTAGTCATGAAAGCGCTGAGTGGCCTGCTACTGGCCGCGCCGGGCGAGGCCGAGCAGGCCGCCGAGCACGGCCGCTGCGGCTACCCCGGCCGTCACCTGGCCGGCGTGCTGGGAGAGCCACAACTGCGGTGACCGGTCATGTGATCGGTCGGAGAACTCGCCGCGCGCTCCGAAGTCCCGACCGGCGGGACCGTCTGCGGGCTCGCACAGGTTGTCGGGTCGGCCCGCCCTGGCCGGCTCGTCGGTCTGCTGGGAGTCGAAGCCGGTCCTGGCCAGGTATCGGTCGAGCAGTGCGGGCGCGATCCGGTTCGCGATCAGCGTCGCCGCGGTCGTGCCTCCGACCCAGTACATTCGCCGGCGCGGATGAGCTGCCGCGTACACGATGGCGCGGGCGGCAAGCTCCGGCTGGTAGATGGGCGGCACCGGCTGAGGCTGCCTGGGCAGCCTGGAACGGACGCAGGAGAACTGCGGCGTGTTCACCGCAGGCATCTGCACCACCGTGACGTGCACGCCCGAGCCCTCGTGCAGCAGTTCGCACCGGAGTGAGGAGGTGAACCCGACGATCGCATGCTTGGGCCCGCAGTAGGCCGACTGCAGCGGGATGCTGCGCTCGGCGAGTGCGGAGCCGACCTGCACGATCGTGCCGTGATCACGCGGCCGCATCCGGTTCAGCGCCACCATGGTCCCGTGCACGAAGCCGAGGTAGCTGACCTCGGTGACCCGGCTGAACTCCTCGGGGCTGATCTCGGCGAAGGGAGCGAAGACCGAGCTGAAGCCGACATTGACCCAGATATCGATGGGGCCGATCGACTCTTCGATCTGGTCGGCCGCGGCGTCGAGCCGGGCGTAGTCGGCGATGTCGGCGGTGACGGCCAGCGCCGATCCGCCAGCCCTGGTGACGTCGTCGGCGGCAGCGTTGAGGCCGTCGGCGCCGCGTGCGACCAAGCCGACCCGGTCGCCGCGCCGGCCGAACAGCCGGGCGGTAGCCCGGCCGATTCCGGCGCTGGCGCCGCTGATGACGACGGTCTGAGTCATGTGCCCGCGGCTACCCGCCGCCGCGCCGCGCAAACCGCTCGCCGGACCGCGGCGCGGTGTTTGATCGAACCGTAGCTGGAGAGCGGCAGTGGCCATGGGGAGAAATACCACCGTGGCGACGAGACTGGCCGAGTCGGCCAGCGAGATCCGCGAGCGCTATGCCGGCAGCGCGGACCGGCCGCTCGGCGGCTACCTGGCGACGATGACCGTCTACTCCTCGGTCGTCGCGGCGCTGACCGGTGCCGCCGTGCTTACCGGGCGTGACGTGCCCGCCGAGGGAATGAGCGGGCGCGACGTCGTGCTGGCGGCGGCGGCCACGCACAAGCTCAGCAGGCTGCTGGCGAGGGATCCCGTCACCGGCCCGAGCTGTCCGAGGGCGTGCGCGGCCACGGTGCGCAGAAGGCCGTCGGCGAGCTGATCACCTGCCCGTTCTGCACGGGCGTCTGGGTCGCGACCGGCCTGACCGCCGGCCTGGTCTTCCTGCCAAGGGTCACCCGGCTGGCTACGGGGACGTTCGCGGCACTGGCCGGCGCTGACATGCTGCAGTTCGTTCATGCCTGGCTGACGAAGGCGACTTCCTGACGCCGATGGGAGACCTGTGGCGGCCCCGCGTCCTGCGGGACTACTCGTTTATCGCCGACGGCGAGCGCGGCGGCCTGATCGGGCCCGATGGCGCGATCGTCTGGATGTGCGTGCCGCGCTGGGACAGCGAGGCGGTGTTCTCCTCGCTGCTCGGCGGCGAGGGCGGGTACGCAGTGCTGCCCGACGACCCGTGGCATGTCTGGGGCGGCTACTACGAGCCGGCCAGCCTGATCTGGCGCAGCCGGTGGGTCGGGCCGGGGGTGGTGGAGTGCCGGGAGGCGCTCGCGATGCCGGCCGACCCGCACACCGCGGTGATCCTGCGCCGGATCGAGGCGCGGGACGGGCCGGCCAGGGTGCGCGTCACCCTCGACCTCCGGGCCGGCTACGGCCGCGGCCGGATGCGAGACCTGTCCAGGGCGAAGAGTGTCTGGACCGGCCGCAGCGGTGCGCGAAGCAAGAGCGGGGCGGTGTGGCTGCGGTGGTCCGGTGCCGGGCGGGCGCGTCCGGACCCGGCCGGGCGGCTGGCGCTCGTTCTGACCGTGCCGGCCGGGCAGCACCATGACCTCGTGCTCGAGGTCTCCGACCGGCCGCTGGCCCGGTCTCCGGCCGATGCGGAGGCTGCGTGGCAGGCGACCGAGGAGGCGTGGGCAGCGGCCGTGCCGAAGTGCGATGACCTCGTCGCGTCCCGCGGCGCCGCGCACACGTACGCCGTGATCAGGGGGCTGACGGCCAGGTCAGGGGCAATGGTCGCCGCCGCGACGACGTCACTTCCCGAGCGGCTCGAAGGCGTGCGCAACTACGACTACCGGTACGCCTGGATCCGCGATCAGTGCTACGCGGGCATGGCGATGGCGGCCCACGGGTCGGGCACCCAGCTATCGGGAACGCTCGGGTTCATCACCGGGCGGCTGCTCGCCGACGGGCCCGACCTGAAGCCTGCCTACACGGTCAGCGGCGATCGCATTCCCGGTGAGCGCGGTGTCCAGCTCCGTGGCTACCCGGGCGGCTCTGTGCGCACGGGAAACCGGGTGAACGGGCAGTTCCAGCTCGACAGCCTCGGCGAGGCGCTGCAACTCCTCGCCGCCGCGGCGGAACTCGACCTGCTCGGGCCCGACGACATGAGGGCCGCCGAGGTGGCCGCCGCGGCGATCGAGCGGAGATGGACCGACCCGGAGGCCGGCATCTGGGAGCTGCACGACGACCACTGGACCCACTCCAGGCTCGCGTGCGTCGCCGGGCTCCGCGCCATGGCGGCCGCCACGGGCGCGCACGGCGCGCGGCGCGCCGCGCGGTGGAGCGGCCTCGCCGACGCGATCATGGCGAACCTGGATCGCGCGGTGCACAGGACAGGGCGGTGGCAGCGCACGATATCGGATCAGCGGGTGGACGCGTCGCTGCTGCCTTCCGTGCTGCGCGGTGCGCTGCCAGCAGGTGACCCCCGCAGCGAGGCGACGGTGGCGGCCGTTGCCGCCGATCTGGCCGACGACGGCTACCTGTACCGCTTTCGTCATGACGACAGGCCGATGCACGAGGCCGAGGGCGCCTTCCTGCTCTGCGGTTTCTGGATGGCGCTGGCCATGCATGTCGGGGGCGACGACGTGGCCGCGGCGCGCTGGTTCGAGCGCAACCGGGCAGCCTGCGGGCCGGCCGGGCTGTACACCGAGGAGTACGACGTGCACCAGCGCCAGCTTCGCGGGAACCTGCCGCAGGCGTTCGTGCACGCGGCGCTCCTCGAGTGCGCCGTCCGGCTGTCCGGTGAGGCGGGGCATGGCGGGGCGGTGCCGCCCGGGGTCGGGTCGGCCGTCGCATGCACCGCGCCGCGTGGGGGTAGAGCGGCTAGGTAGGTCAGGCCGGAGGATCCGGCCGCGAGTTCACAGACACGGGAAGTGATGGGCATGCCGAGGGGATCAAGCCAGAAGCGAGAAAGGCAGTACGAGCACATCAAGGACAGCGCGCGGGAGCGCGGCGAGAGCCCGACGCGGGCAACCGAGATCGCGGCCCGCACGGTCAACAAGGAGCGGGCCAGGTCCGGGGAGTCGGCGACGGCCAGCCGGACGTCGAAGAAGGACATCTCGTCTTCGCGCCGCGGCGGGCTGCGCTCGCACAGCGGCGCGGGCGGGCCGACCTTCGCGCAGCTCTACAACGAGGCACGCCAGCGGGGCGTCAAGGGCAGGTCGTCGATGAACAAGTCGCAGCTAGCCCGCGCGCTTGGCCGCTGAGGCGGTGCAGGCGGCTCGTCCGGGCGCCGGCATTCCGAGCCCGCGCGCCCGGCGGCATGCGGGCCGCGGCGTCCGGACGCACCGGTGATCACCGGTAGTTAATGGACCGGCTCAGCGGGTAGGCAACGGACTTCCGGCACATCGGAGCGGACAGCGGAAGGGAAGCGAACGAAATGGCAACGGCCAAGCAGACTCAGGCGGCCAGGGGCAACGTGAAGAAGGCGCAACGGGCCGCGTCAGCGAAGAAGACCATCGCGCACATGCCGGCGAAGACCAAGACCGCGCTCGGCAAGCAGGGCGCGGCTGTGGCCCGGCGCAAGCGGACCGGGGCGAGCACGCCCAAGACGCGGGCGGAGTTGTACGAGATCGCCAAGCGCAGGGACCTGCCCGGCCGGTCCAAGATGGGACGCGACGAGCTGGCCAGGAAGCTCGGCCAACGCTGAAACTGCGCCGGCCGGCGTCGAGGACCACGAGCGAGCGAGCGGGCGGGCTTGGCCGGCCGCGGCCCATGGTGCGAAGGTTGGGATCGTGGCCAGCAGCGGCGAGGAGCTCGGGCAGTACCGGGCCAAGCGCGACTTCAGCCGCACCCCGGAGCCCGCCGGAGTACCCGCCGGGCCCGCCGCCGGCGACGGCCAGCGGCGGTTCGTGGTGCAGCGGCACCGTGCCCGGCGGCTCCACTACGACCTGCGCTTCGAGATCGGCGGCGTGCTGGTGAGCTGGGCGGTGCCGAACGGCCCCACGCTCGATCCCGCGATCAAGAGGCTCGCCGTTCACGTCGAGGATCATCCGATCGAGTACCTCGACTTCGAGGGCGTGATCCCGGCGGGAGAGTACGGCGGCGGCGACGTGATCGTCTGGGATCTCGGAACCTGGGAGCCGCACGCGACGGATGACCCGGCCGCCGCGGTAGCGGCCGGGGAACTGCACGTGGACGTCACGGGCCACAAGCTCCGCGGGCGCCTGATCCTGGTGCGCAGCAGTGGCCGGGGCCGGTCCCGGGGCAGGGCCGCGGAACAGGTCGGCGACGACTCCGGCCAGTGGCTGCTGCTGCACAAGGACGACGACGACGCGGTGCCGGGCTGGGACCCGGAGGACTATCCGCGCTCGGTGCTCAGCGGCCGGACCAACGAGGAGGTCAAGGCCGACCCGGACCGGCTCTGGCGGTCCGACCTGCCGCCCGCGCAGGCATCGGTCGCGCTGCGGGCGCCGACCGTCCCGCCGCCGGACGAGGCCGATCTCGCGGCGCTCGGCGAGCTGGGCTCCGGCGGCCGGTGGGACGTGTTCGGCCGCACGCTGCGGCTGACCAACCTGGACAAGGAGCTCTTCCCCGGGCGGCCGGGCGAGGATGCGGTAACCAAGCGGGAGCTGATCGGCTACGCGGCGCGGATCGCGCCGGTGATCCTGCCCTACCTGGCCGGCCGGCCGCTCAACATGCACCGCTTTCCGGGCGGCGCGGCCGAGCCGGGGTTCTGGCACAAGCAGCTTCCCGACCACGCGCCGGACTGGATTCCGCGCTGGGACAACCCGGAGGCAGAACGCGGCAAGACGACGACCTACCTGGTTGTCGACGAGCCCGCTGCGCTGGTCTGGGCCGCCAACTTCGGTGCGCTCGAATGGCACGCGTGGACCGCCCTGGCCGCGGACCCGCGCTGCCCGACCTACGCGCTCATCGACATCGACCCGGGTGCTTCGACCTCCTGGCCGGACATTCTCGTGCTGGCCAGGCTGCACAGGACCGCTCTCGAGCATCTGGGCGTGCGGGCGCGGGCCAAGGTCACCGGCCGACGCGGTATCCAGATCTGGATACCGGTGGCGGCCGGCCTTGGCTACGAGGACACCAGAAAGTGGGTCGAGCAGCTTTCCAAGACGATCGGCTCGGTGGTGCCCGACCTGGTGAGCTGGAAGTGGGATGTCCGCGAGCGAGGCGGCCTGGCCAGGCTGGACTACACCCAGAACGTGAGCAACAAGACCCTGGTGGCTCCCTACAGCCCGCGCGCCGCGCCTGGCGCTCCGGTCTCCGCTCCGATCGCCTGGGAGGAACTCGACGACCCGGCTCTGCGTCCCGACGGCGTCACGATCAGGACCGTGCTCGACCGGGTGGCCGAACTCGGCGACCTGTTCGGCGCCGTACTCCGCGGCGGCCAGCGGCTGCCGCCGCTCGAGTAGGTTTCGGTCCTGGCGAGCCGGCCGGCTAGAAGCGCCAGCCGCGCATCGACGGCGGCGGCTCGCCGGCGACCGCCGAGTGCGCCCGGCACACCTCGGTCAGCGGGTCAGCGTGAGCATCGGCGACGACGGTTCGGATGGGGTAGGTGCAGACGAGCGAGAACGGGAACTGGGCCCCGAGCTCGTTCCACATCGCCTCCACCTCGATCGCGGCATTGACCAGCCCGGCGTCCCAGAGCAGCGAGACAATCTCGCCGAACACCCTGACCGGCCGGCCGCTCCCGGCCGCGCGCCGGATGAGCGGGGTGATCTCGGACCAGAAGCTAGCCGGGTCCGCGTGGTCGGAGACGACGAACCGGGCGATCGCCTCGCTCGCGTCGAGCTCGGAGTACGTGCCGGCCGCCCGGCCGGCCGCGAGGTCGACCCCCGCGCCGACCAGCATCCTGGCCAGCGACAGCCGGTGCGACCTGGTGCCGGCCACGATGGCCGCGCCGCCGTGGCGGATGCCGTCGAGAACATACCCGCCGACCTTCTGCGCGAGCTCCGCGTCGTCGTCGTAGAAGAACACGACATGGTCGCGAGGGCCGACGCGGAGGATCTCCGTGTGCGAGTCCACGACTGCTCCGGCTTCTCCGTTCGGTTTCGAATGCCCCTCGGCTTGTTAACGTACCGCGACAGCCACGGAGTATTCGCGCACGCTAGCCGCGCCGGCGGGACCGGTAGCTCGCGATCCCGTCCCCGGCATGGCTGGCGATGAAGGCGCCGCGCACGGTCACGAGGATCTCGTGGGCGTGGTCGAGGCACGCCCAGGCGCAGTCGCCCGCCGAGTCGGCGAGCTTCATGGCGGCCGGCCGGCTGCACCGTTCCCCGTCGATGTCTCGTACCTGGCAGGTTGCCCCGGCACCGCCGCCGGCCGCCCCGGCGGCCGCCTCGGCCAGCAGCGACAAGGGCGTGCAGGCGTCCTGGAATCCGGCGGTCGGCCCGGTGACCGCCGGGTCCGGCCGGCCGAGTAGCACGGTGTTGCCGTCAGGGTCGCGCACCTTCGCCTCGCCGCCAGGCCGGTGCTGGGGGTGGCCGGTGTCGAGCACGTCGAAGCCGCCCTCCCGCAGCGCCCCGATGACGGCGTCTACATCGTCGAAGCACAAGCAGAACAGCAGCGGAAGCGGGGGGACGTCCAGCGGCGGCCAGGTCGAGGCGAGCAGCACCTGGTACTCGCCGTGCTGCAGCGCGGACCACGCCGAGGCGGCGGCCTTCCCGCTCGAGCGCTCACTGAAGCCGAGCAGCCGGTAGAAGCTGCGGGAGGTCTCGATGTCCCTGACGTAGGTCGCGGCGACCAT
>DASPZH010000267.1:0-2172 GCA_035636335.1 Streptosporangiaceae bacterium | reverse complement strand
GCGATCGAAGATGTATGGCAGGTCGTCCGCGGGAATTCCCGGCCCGTCGTCGCTGACCTCGACCGTCCCGCCGGCTGCCGAGATGCGGATGCGGCCATCCGGCGGGCTCCATTTCAGCGCGTTGTCGACCAGGTTGCCGATCGCCCGTTCCAGCGCGTCCGGGTCGCCGAGGACCAGCGTCGGCCGGAAATCGAGCTCGTACCGCAGCCCCGGCGCCCGGCCGGCGGCCCGCGCTGCGACTCGTTCCGCGACCAGATCCAGCCGGACGTCTTCGATGTGGAACGAGGCCCGCCCGTCACGCGCGAGCTCGACCAGGTCGTTGACCAGCACGCGTAGTTCGCCGGCCTCGGCCAGCGCGGCCGCGGCAAGCGCCGGCGCGTTGGGGTCATCCGGCTGTTCAGCGAGCAGTTCGAGGTTGGTGATCAGGCTGGTGAGCGGGGTGCGCAGCTCGTGTGAGGCGTCGGCGACCAGCCGGCGTTGCGCGCCCGCCGACTCGTCCAGCGCGGCCGTCATCGCGGCGAATGCCTGCCCGAGCCGGCTGATCTCGTCCTGGCCTGGCGTCTCGATCGGCGCGCTGAGGTCGCCGGTGGCCCTGATTCGCTCGACGGTTTCGGTCAGCCGGCCGACCGGGCGCAACACCCGGCCCGCGGCCAGCCGCGCCAACACCGCCGCGCCGATCGCGCCGGCCGGCACGAGCGCGGCGAGCAGCCAGCCGAGCGCCGTCTGGGTCGATGTCGCATCCGACGCCGGCCGGGCGACGCGGACCAGAACTCCGGGTTGCCCCGGAAACTGCATGGTGTAAATGCGGTAGACGACGTTTCCATAGGCCTCGTCGTGGAAATACGGCTTGGCGTTCCCGTACGCCACCTGGACGTCGTGACCGGTGACGCCGACGAACCCGTTCACGGGGCCGACCGTGGCATCGGGCAGGATCTGCAGCTGCGTGCTGCCGAACGGGACCAGCTGCCCGACGGTATGGGCTTGCTTGAGCTTCGCCGCTACAGTCTGCGCGTTTTCGGCCACCTGTACCAGAGCGTCGTCGTCCTGCCCGCGCAGGTTCGCGCCGACCGCCGGATAGACAATCGCCGCCACGACCGCCAGCGCGCCGAAGACGACCGCGCCGACAGCGATCGCGACCCTGGTGCGCAGGCTCATGTCTCTTCTCGCAGCACGTAGCCGATCCCGCGGACGGTCTGGATCAGCCGCGGCTCGCCCGTCTTCCGCCGCAAATAGCCGATATAGACCCACAGCCCGTTCGATTCCGGGCCGAAGTCGTACCCCCACACCGATTCGAATATCTGGGTACGGGAAAGCACCCGGCCCGGGTTGCGTAGGAACAATTCGAGCAGCGCGAATTCGGTCTTGGTCAGCGGCAGCCTCATCCCACGGCGGCTTGCCTGGTGTGCCGCAACATCGAGCTCGATGTCGGCGAACCGGAGCAGGCCGGCGCCCGCGCCGCTGCGCCGCAGCAACGCGCGCAGCCGCGCCCGCAGTTCCTCGAGCGCGAACGGCTTGGCCAGGTAGTCGTCGGCGCCGGCGTCCAGCCCGGACCCGGTCCGAAACCAGGTCTCGCGCGGTCAGCATCAGGATCGGGGTGTCGTCACCGCGCGCCCTGATCACGCGGCACACGTCGAGCCCGCCCGGCTCAGGCATGAGAACGTCAAGCACGACGGCGTCATGCCGGTTCCGCAGCAGCGTGGCCAGCGCGCTGGCGCCGTCGCCCGCCGTGGACACGTCGTAGCCGTCACGGTGCAGCGCATGGGTCAGGGCGTTGCGTACCGCCTCGTCGTCGTCGACCACGAGCACCCGCACCAGCCCAGTATTACGCACGTTCCTTAACCGGCATCCTCCGATGGCGTCAGCTGCCTTGGGCCAGGCTCTGCTTGGCATGCATGAGCGCAGTCAACAGCTGCTGGGTGCTGACACCGAGCGAACGGGCGGCCGCCGCGAACGCCGGCGACGACGTGTCGGCATGGCCCGCCGCGAACAGCGGCTGAAGCGCCGCGCTGACCCGGGCCGTGCTCACGTGCAGTTCCCCGGCCACCGCCGCCACCATCGCGTCGTGGCCCTGCCGCTCTTCGGCGGCCTTGGAGCCCGGAACGGTCTTGGAGCGGTCCGGGCTCTGCGTGGCGCCCGGGCCTCCGGCGAGGCTCTGCTTGGCGTGCATGAGCG
>DASPZH010000266.1:0-4601 GCA_035636335.1 Streptosporangiaceae bacterium | reverse complement strand
TGCAGCCAGCCCTCGAATGTCCCAGGCGTATAACTCGGCAACGACCGGAACACCCGCACGAATACTTCTTGGGTGAGGTCTTCGGCGTCGTGGCAGTTCCCGGTCAGCCGGTAGGCCAGGCGGTACACCCGGGCCGAGTGCTCCTTGACGACCTCTTCCCAGGTCGGCGGCGTCCACGGCGCGTCCTGCGCGGCCGAAACCGGGGCGGCCGAAACCGGGGCGGCAGAGCCCGGTGCGGTGGAAGCCAGCACCGGGTCGGCCTGCGAGGTGGCGGGCTGAGCTGCCGAACTCGGCTGAGCTGCCGAACTCGGCTGTGCGGGGCTCAGCTTCGCAGGGCTCAGATGTGCGGAGCCGACCCGTGCCGGGCCGGTCTCGTCCACCGCCTCAGTCCGCATCAACCGTCCCTTGCGTGATCGTCTTCGCCGCCGCGCCCAGGTCAGCCAGCGGCCCTGCCCGGCGCCGCCGATCTGTTAACGCCCGCGATGTCGCTGCAAACCGTCAACGTATGGCCCGCACGGCATGTTCCCGGCTGACCTTGGCTAACGCTAGGCTGCGGCACGGAGAAGTTTACTGGAGTTGCCGGAGGCCGCCATCGTCCGCTCAGACGTCACAGGGATCGTCGACGAATTCGTCCGCGAGGACGAACCGCTGCTGACGGCGCGTGCGAACGCCGAGCGAATGGGCGGCGCGGCCCCGGTAGCCACGCTTACCGGCACGGTGCTGCGCTTCCTGGCCGCCGCCATCGGCGCGAAGGCCGTCGTCGAGATCGGCACGGGCTGCGGGGCCTCAGGCCTCTGGCTGCTCAGGGGGATGCGGCCAGGGTCGGTCATGACCAGCGTCGACCTCGAACCCGAGCACCACCGTCTGGCCAGGGCCGTGTTCACCGACGCGGGCTTCGGGGCGGGCAGATGCCGGCTGATCACCGGCCGTGCGCTGGAGGTGCTGCCCCGTCTGGCCGACAGCGCCTACGACATGGTTTTCTGCGACGCGGACAAGCGCGAGTACCCCGAGTATCTGGCGGCGGCGCTGCGGCTGCTCCGGCCCGGCGGGATCGTGGCCTTCGACAACGCGCTCTGGGCGGACGAGGGCTCGAACCTCGCGCACCGCGACCCGGATACCGGGTCCGTCGGCGAGTTGCGGGAACTCGTGTTCGCCGACGAGAACCTGGTGCCCCTGCTGCTGCCGACCGGGGAAGGCCTGCTGGCGGCCGTCAAGCGCCCGGCCTGAGTCCCCTGCGTGCCGCGGCTGGTCGTCGTCAGGGTCCGAGCAGCCAGCGGAGCAGCAGCCGGGTTCCAAACCCCGTGCCGCCCGCCGCCAGTTCCCCGTCATCCGCGCCGCTCCTGGCCGCCCCGGCGATATCGAGGTGCGCCCAGGGACGGGACCCGGCGAACTCGCGCAGGAAGAGCGCGGCCGTGATGGATCCGGCTCCGCCGTCGCTGCGCGAGACGTTCGACAGGTCGGCGACCGGCGAGTCGAGAGCGCGACGGTAGTCCTCGGCGAGCGGCATCCGCCAGAGCCGGTCACCGCTCGCCTCGCCCGAGGCGAGCAGGGCGGCGGCAAGGTCGTCACTGGTCGAGTAGAGCGCGGCTACCCTTGCGCCGAGCGCGATCCTGGCCGCCCCGGTCAGGGTCGCCACGTCCACGATCTGATCCGGCTCCAGTGTCGCGTCGGCGTAGGCGATCGCGTCGGCCAGGACGAGGCGTCCCTCGGCGTCCGTGTTCAGCACCTCCACGGTGCGGCCGCCGAAGCAGCTCAGGACGTCTCCTGGCCGGTACGCGGACCCCGATGGCATGTTCTCGGCCGCCGCGACCAGCCCTGTGACCTTGTCGGCGACGCCCAGGCTGGCCAGTGCCGACATCGCCGCGATCACCGCGGCGCCGCCGGCCATATCCGTCTTCATCGTCTTCATGCCGTCGTTCGGCTTCAGCGACAGGCCGCCGCTGTCGAACGTGATTCCCTTGCCGACCAGGACGACGTGCCGCCGCGCGCCGGGCGGCGAGTAGCTCAGCTCGATCAGCCTGGGCGGCCGGCCGGAGCCCGACCCCACGGCCGTGAGGCCGCCGAAGCCGGCGCTGGCAAGCTCCTGGTCGGCCCATACCCGGACGCCGAGTCCGTTCTCGGCCGCGACCGCGCTCGCGGCCTCCGCGAGCCACTGCGGGCACTTCCTGACCGAAGGGGTGTTGGTCAGGTCCCTGGCCAGCGCCACCGCCGTTGCGAAGATCGCTGCCTCGCCGATCGCGGTGCCGGCCCCGCTGCCAGCCTGCCCAGGCGGCGAACCCTGGGTGCCGCCTGAACCGGACACGAGCAGCCTCAGCTCGGCGTCCTTGGCCTGGTCCGGACTCGCCGCCGACTTCTCCGAGTACCGGTAGGAGCCGAGCAGCGCGCCCTCCGCGAAGGCCCGCACCTGCTCGGCGGGGTGCCCGGCCACGACGGAGGCCACCGCCCGGTCGCCGGGCCGCAGCAGGCGCCCCAGCTCGCCGCCGGCCCGGCGCAGCGCGTTCGCCGAACGGTCCCCGACGCCGAGGAAGACGATCCTGACCGTAGCCTCGCCGGCCCTGGCCACCGCGTGGACGGCCTGGCCTGCCTGGCCCGTATGCTGCGCCGTCTTGACTACCTCTGCCGCGCCCGGCGGGAGCAGCGCGTCGAGCGCGGCATCGGCGGCCAGCTCGCCGCCCGTTCCGACCGGAACTACAACAAGATCGGCCGGCTCGATGTCGCCCGCCCGCGCCGCCTCCAGGCAGTCACCCGCCGTGCCGAGGCCGGCGCGGCTCAGCGCGGTCAAAGTACCGATAACAGGCATCAGTCACGCTGCTTCAGCCGACGGCGGATTCAAGGGCGTTGCTCAGTGCCTTAGCCTCGTCCGGCGTCAACTCCACGACGAGCCGGCCACCGCCTTCGAGCGGCACGCGCATCACGATGCCCCGCCCCTCCTTAGTGACCTCAAGCGGACCGTCACCCGTCCGCGGCTTCATCGCCGCCATCCTGTCTCTCCTTCCTGTCGCCAAGCCACGGACGGCCGCCCGCGCCGCTGCACGTCAGCGCTGCCGTAAAGCCTTACCGCAGCGCCGCGACGCCAAGCCTGTCGCCGGCCACCCGTTGCCCAGAGCCGCCAAGCCACATCTACATCAATCGGTATCTCTATTATCGTTCAGTTCCCTGATCTTGGTGGCATCGATCACCGTTAGACGGTCGCCCAAGGGCCGTCCGCGCGCGAGGCTAGGTTCGTGAACGCGAGATCGGCACTCTTCGATATCTACGGCGATCACCTGCTATCCCGCGGCGAACGGGCGCCGGTCGCCGCGCTGGTCCGGCTGCTCGCACCGCTGCGGATCTCGGCTCCGGCCGTACGCACGGCGGTCTCCCGGATGGCCAGGGAAGGCTGGCTGACTCCGGTCAGGCTCCCGGACGGCGCCGGATACCGGCTAACGCCGCGTGCTGTCCGGCGCCTGCGGGAGGCCGCCGACCGGATCTACCGGCACGACCCGCCGACCTGGGACGGCCGCTGGCACATTGTCGTCGTCGAGCGGGTCGCCGACAGGGCCGGGCGCGAGCGGCTGCGGTCGGCGCTCGGTTACCTCGGCTACGCGTGCGTGAACGGCGCGACCTGGATCAGCCCGCGCCCCTCGGCCGAACTCGAGCCCCTGCTCGCCGCCGAGAACGTCTCGGCCGAGCGCTTCCACGCCTGCTATGACGGCGACTCCCGCCGCCTGGCCGCCCGGGCGTGGGACATCGACGGCCTCGCCGGCGCCTACTCGCGCTGGCTCGGGCAGGCTCGCGACCTGGTCAGGCCCGCCGGCCAGGATCAGCCGGACGAGACGGTGTTCGCGATCAGGAGCGAGCTCGTGCACGAGTGGCGAAAATTCCTGTTCACCGATCCCGGACTACCCGCGGAGCTGCTGCCCGCAGCGTGGCCGGGCGGCCGGGCCGCCGACCTGTTCCACGCCGAGGCCGAGCGCCTCTTGCCCGCCGCCGCGCGCTTCGTGGACTGTTGTCTGACCGGCCCGGTGCCGCCGACGGCTGCCCGCGACGCGACGCCGGACCTCAGTGTCGAGCCCAAACCGAGGAGAGCCCAGTGAGCGACACCGTCCGCTACGAGGTCGACGACGCGGTGGCAACGATCACGCTGAACCGGCCGGACGCCAGAAACGCGCTGACCACGGACATGAAGATCGAGCTGCTCGATGCCCTGCGCCGGTGCGGTTCCGACCGGGCGGTCCGCGCGGTGATCCTGACCGGGGCGGGCCAGGCGTTCTGCGCCGGGCAGGACCTGCGCGAGCACGCGGCGCTGCTCCGCGCCGGTGGCTCACCGCTCGACACGGTACGCGAGCACTACAACCCGATCGTGACCAGCATCATGACCATGCCCAAGCCGGTGGTCGCGGCGCTTGGAGGGGTGGCTGCCGGAGCGGGCGCGGCGTTCGCCTTCGCCTGCGACTTCCGCATCGCGACCGGGCGGGCCAGCCTGACGATGGCGTTCGCCAGGGTCGGCCTGTCGGCCGACTCAGGCGCCTCGTGGACGCTGCAGCGACTCGTCGGCACGGCCAGGGCGACGGAACTGCTCATGCTCGCCGAGCCGGTCTCCGCGGAGCAGGCGCTCGCGC
>DASPZH010000265.1:0-6759 GCA_035636335.1 Streptosporangiaceae bacterium | reverse complement strand
CACGATCTCGCAGTTCGTGCCGATGTCGATGAACAGGCGGGTCCTGGCGTCCCGGTTCATCCCCGAGGCGAGCAGCCCGGCGGTGATGTCACCGCCCACGTAGGCGCCGAACGCCGGGAACACGACGGCCCGCGCCCTGGGATGCACGGCCAAGCCGAGGTCGGCCGCGAGGATCTCGGGCAGCAGCCGGGCCGACAGGATGAACGGCGCGACGCCGAGCGGTTCCGGGTCGATGCCGAGCGCCAGGTGTGTCATCGTCGCGTTCCCGGCCAGGGCGACCTCGTACACGTCGAGCGGGTCGACGTCCGCGGCGTCGCAGACCTCGCCGGCCAGGTCACCGAGCGAGGAGTGCGCGAGCTCGGTCAGCCGGTCCAGGTTGGCTGGCTCCATCATCACCGCGCTGATCCGGCTGATCACGTCGGCGCCGAACGGCTGCTGCTTGCTGAGCATCGAGGCGACCGCCATCGGCGTTCCGGTGGACAGGTCGAGCAGCGTCGCGACCACGGTCGTGGTGCCGAGGTCGAACGCGATCCCGTACCGGCTGCCCGTGGTGTCGCCCGGCTGGACCTCGATCAGGACCTCGTCGACGACCACGGCTGTCACCTTGTAGTCGGCGGCGCGCAGCACCCGGCCGACCGAGCGCAGCACCGGCAGGTCCACCCGCGGCTCGAGGTCGTCGATCCCGTCGAGAACCCGCTCGATGTCGCTGCGCTGGTCGGACAGCGACGGCTCGTCGAGCTCGAGGTAGCGCTTCTGCACCGCGGGCCGCAGGATCACCTGCCGTCCGACCCCGACCGTGGCGGCCTTGGGCCGGGTGGTCAGCGGCGGGACCTCGATCCGCAGGTCGCCGGTGGCCTCGGCCCGGCAGGCGAGCCGCCAGCCGTCGCGAAGCTCGTCCGGCGTGAACGCCCGCGTGTCCAGGCTGGACGCCGGGACCGAGCCGTCGGCGATCCTGACCTTGCACTTCTTGCACGTGCCGTGGCCGCCGCAGGTGGAGTCGATCGCGATGCCGTTCCAGCTCGCCGCGTCGAACACGGTGACCCCGGCGGGAACCCTGACCTTGCTTCCGCTGGTGACGAAGACCAGGTCAACGCGCGGCGTCAGCGCCGCTCCCGGCTCGGCCAGATCGGCGGACGTCATCGCTGTCACGGGGTCGCCGCGGCGGCCGCGGCGGCGCGGTGCGCGGCGATCCAGGTCGCGCCCCACTCGTCCCGGTTCAGCAGCACGTCGCAGGCCTGCGCCGCGCGGACCAGCCCGGGCGACCTAGCGTCCATGATCGCGCTGGTCAGGCCGGCTCTGCTGGCCATCGGCAGGAAGGCGGCGACCAGCGTGGCGCGGTCCGGCATCCCGAACGACACGTTGGAGGCGCCGAGCGTGGTGTTGACGCCGAACTCGGACCGGAGCAGCTCCAGCGTCTCCAGCGTCCTGACCACGACGGAGGTGTCGGCGCCGATCGGCATCGCCAGCGGGTCGATCAGCACGTCGTGCAGGGGGATGCCGTACCGCCCGGTCGCCGTGTCGATGATCTTGCGGGCCAGCTCGAGCCGCCGCCGCGGGTCCTCGGGGATCTCCTCCTCGTCGTTGGGCAGCCCGATCACCGCGGCGCCGTGCCGCGCGACCAGCGGGAGGATCGCCTCCAGCCGCTCGTCTTCGGCGGTCACCGAGTTGACCAGGGCCTTGCCCTCGTAGGTGGCCAGGCCCGCGTCGAGCACCTCGATGATCGAGGAGTCCAGGCACAGCGGCAGGTCGGTCAGGGACTGTATGAGCTTGATCGCGTTCACCATCAGCTCGGTCTCGTCGGCCAGCGGCGCGCCCATGTTCACGTCGAGGACCATCGCGCCGCCGGCAACCTGCTGCGCCACGTCGATCTCGACCCTGGACAGGTCACCGCGGCGAAGCTGGTCCTGGAACAGCTTGCGCCCGGTCGGGTTGATCCGCTCGCCGATGACGCAGAACGGCCGCCCCGCCCCGATGGTGACCTCTTTGCTCGCCGAGCGGAGCACGGTGTCCATGGCTGGTCCCGTCCGGCTCAGGCCGGCAGCCGGGCGCCGCGGCGCTCGGCGATAAGCTGCTTGGCCCTGACCACGGCGGCGGAGGCGTCCGCGGCGTAGCCGTCGGCGCCGACCACGTCAGCGTACTCCTGGGTGACCGGCGCCCCGCCGACCATCACCTTCACCTTGTCCCGCAGCCCGGCCTTGGTCAGCGCGTTGATGTTGGCCTTGAACATCGGCATCGTCGTGGTCAGGAACGCCGAGAAGCCGACGATGTCGGGCTCGTGCTCGACAACCGCGGCGACGAACTTCTCCGGCGCGACCTGCACGCCGAGGTCGATCACCTGGAACCCGGCGCCCTCGAACATGATGTTCACCAGGTTCTTGCCGATGTCGTGCACGTCGCCCTTGACCGTGCCCATCACGACCGTGCCGATCGACTGCGCGCCGGTCTCGGCCAGCAGCGGCCTGAGCACCTCGAGCGCCCCCGCCATCGCCTTGCCGGCGATCAGCATCTCGGGGACGAAGAAGTCGCCGCGCTCGAACCGGGCGCCGACCTCCTCGAGCGAGGGGATGAGCGCCTCGTACAGCAGCGTCTCCGGGCCCAGGCCGGCGGCGAGCCCCGCGTTGGTGAGCTCGAGCACGGCCGGGGCGTTCCCGACCAGGGTCAGGTCATATAGCTGGCGGAGCAGCTCCTCGTTGGTCATTGGGCACCTTCTGCTTCGGCTGGCTGCTTGCTTGGGCTGCTTGGGCTGCTTGCTTGGGCTGGCTGCTCGGCTGGGTCTAACGCGGCCGTCGTGGTGCGGCCCAGGCCGGCTCCGGCCGCTCCGGCCGCTCCGGCCGGGCCGCCGAGGGTGGCGGACAGGGCAACGGCGGTCGCCATGCACCTGGCGGCGGTGCCGGGAACCAGGTCGGCGGTCAGCCGCGCGGCCGGCGCCGAGACCGAGATGGCGGCGATGGCCGTCCGCCCGCCGGCGAAGACCGGGGCGGCGACGGCGACCAGGCCGGGTTCGAGTTCCTCGTCGGTCACCGCGTAACCGCGGTCGCGGACCGCCGCGATCTCCGCGTCGAGCGCGGCGAAGCTGGTAATCGTGCGCGCCGTGCGCGCCTCGTACGGCTCGCCCGGCATGGTCGCCGCGCCGAAGGCGAGCAGAACCTTGCCGAGCGCCGAGCAGTGCAGCGGCACCGACAGGCCAACCCAGTTGGTGCCGCCGATCAGGTATCTGCTGTCCACCTGGGCGATCTGCTCGACCTTGATGTCGATGGCCGCACCGCCGCCTCCGGCGGCCCCGCGTGCACCGCCGCTTCCGGCGGCCCCGCGTGCACCGCCCCCGCCCGCGGCGGCCCGGCGTGCACCGCCGCCTCCGGCGGCACCGCCCGCGCCGCCCCCGCCTGCGCGGGCGATGCCGCCCGGCTGGCCCCCGTCGGCACCACTGCCGACCCGGGGGGACGACCCCCCGTAACCGCCCGCGGCGACGGCGATGCCGAGATTGATGGTCTCTCCGGTCTGGCCGCCGAGCCTGGCCATGAACGGCTGCGCCACCGCGACCAGGTGGGCCCCGGCCGTCCCGCGCCAGGCGTACCTCACGAACAGCTCGCCCGGCCAGAACCGCCCGTCGTCGTCCCGGCGGACAAGCTGATGCCGCTCGAGCGCCATCAGCAGCCGCGAGGTCGTCGACTTGGCCAGGCCGCAGGCAGCGGTCAGCTCGGTGAAGCTGACGGGCTCGCTGCCATGCACGACCTGGGCCAGCAGCATGGCCGCCCGGTCGATGGCCTGAGTCCCGTTCGGGCTGCTCACGGGATCCGTCCGATCCTCTCGGTGCAGTTCCATATTCCGGAACGTAGTTCTACTATGTGATCCTAGATTTCCCGGCCATAACGGTCAAGACTGTCCCTTGTAAAGTCCGTCCGGGGACTGCCCTCGCGTCCCCGAACCAGGTCCGTGCCCGAACCCGACCCGTACCCGAACGAGGTGGCCATGTTCCGCAACCGGATGCCGCGCTACGAGATCCTGTCCCCGGACGCGGTCGCCGTCCTCGACCAGGGCTGGCGGCGGATCGTCACCGAGATCGGGATCCAGTTCGCCAAGCCGGAGGCCACGGAGCTGTTCCGCAAGGCCGGCCAGTCCGTCGACGGCGAGGTCGTCAAGCTGGACCCGGA
This sequence comes from Streptosporangiaceae bacterium, assembly GCA_035636335.1. Classification (GTDB taxonomy): domain Bacteria; phylum Actinomycetota; class Actinomycetes; order Streptosporangiales; family Streptosporangiaceae; genus Chersky-822. Next base: position 2,608 of record DASPZH010000265.1, on the reverse strand, counting down.
CTTCGTGCTCGAGCAGGTCGCGAAGGCGCCCGCCGAGTTCGACGTCCAGGCGCGCAACCCGGCCAACAACGTGCACATCGGCGGGGACCAGATGGCGTTCGGCGCCGTCTACGGGTCGCCGTTCGTGCGCGAGGGCGACGTCCGCAGGGACGCCTCGCTCGACGACTTCCGCCGGCTCGCCATGCTGGCCCAGTCGTTCGAGCAGCTCGACTCGGCCGGCGGCGTGATCTGCGAGCCCAACGACGCGCCGCTGGACTCCCGGCACCTGGACATGATCTACGCGCTGCAGACGCTGACCGACAAGATCTACATGGGCAACGTCGTCTCCGGGCCGAACGCCGCCGACACGATCAAGATGACGGAGATCTTGTTCGGCAGCCGGGCGGCGATCGAGGCCACGCCGGCGACGATCTCGCTGATCAACTGCAACTCGCCGCTGCGCTGGGACGACCGGATGCTGGACGCGCAGTTCGAGTACTGCGCCGCCAACCAGCCGGTCGTGCTGACCCCGTTCCTGCTGATGGGCGCGATGTCGCCGGTGTCGATTCCGGCCGCCCTGGCACAGCAGCTCGCCGAGGCGCTGTCCGGCATCGCGCTGGCCCAGCTCATCAGGCCGGGCTGCCCGGTCATCTTCGGCTCGTTCCTGTCCAACATCGACATGCAGTCGGGCTCGCCCAGCTTCGGCACGCCGGAGTCGGCGATCGGCCTGCTCTGCACCGGCCAGCTCGCCCGCCATTACGGGCTGCCGTTCCGCACCGGGGGCGGGCTGACCTCCAGCCAGACCTGCGACGCCCAGGCCGCGTACGAGTCGCTGATGACCATGCTGCCGACGTTCCTGGCCGGGACAAACTGGGTGATGCACGCGGCCGGCTGGCTGGAGGGCGGGCTGGTCTCGTGCTACGAGAAGTTCATCGTCGACATCGAGCTGCTGCGGATGCTCCGGGTGCAGTTCACGCCGCTGGAGATCGACGAGGCATCGCTGGCGTTCGGCGCGCACGAAGAGGTCGGGCACGGCGGGCACTTCCTGGGCGCGCAGCACACGATGGAGCGGTTCAGGGAGTGCTTCTACCGGCCGCTGCTCTCGTCGACGGCGAACTACGAGCGGTGGCTCAAGCTGGGCGGCAAGGACGCGACCGCGCGGGCCTCGGAGGTCGCCGCGAAGACGCTCGATCAGTACGTGCAGCCGCCGATGGATGATGCGGTGCGCGCGGAACTGGAGGAGTTCGTGGTGCGGCGCCGGGCGGAGCTGGGGGACTGACTCCGAGCACCACGACTCGCCGAAACCGAGCTGCGACCTGGTCTCGGTCCGAGCATCAGCGGCACGGCAGCAGCCGGAAATGCAGTTGGCCGGTGCTGGCTGGCCCTTGTAGCGTGATCGGGTGTTTACCCAGCCAGCGGATCTTCCTGAGGCCTTGCTCAGCGACGCGCTGTCCGACGGCTGGGGATTCCGGCCGGCTTCGCTGAGCTATCAGGCGGTCGGCTTCGGCAGCCATCACTGGCTGGCCGTTGACCCGGGCGGGCTGGAATTGTTCGCCACTGTTGATGACCTGAGCGAGAAGCTCCGCGACGACGACGACACCGCCAGCGCCGTGTTCGGCCGGCTGGATCAGGCATTCGAGTCGGCGCTGTCGCTGCGGCGTGACGCTGGCCTGGACTTCGTCGTCGCACCGCTGCCTGCCGTCGGCGGGCGAGTGCTGCGCAGGCTGACCGGCCGCTACTCGCTGGTGGTCCATCCGTACCTGGCTGCCAGCCCCAGCGGCCCGGACGGCGAGTTCGAGTCAAGCGCCGACCGGCATGCCGTGCTGGCCATGCTGGTCCGGCTGCACAGCGCGAAAGCGACCCCGCCGCCGGCCGATGATTTCGCGATTCCTGGCCGTGCCGCGCTGCTGGCGGCCATGCGCAGTACCGGCGAGCCGTGGCAGGCCGGGCCGTACGGGACCCGAAGCAGGGACCTGCTGGCACGTCACGCCGCGGATCTGGGTGCGCTGCTGGCCGCCTTCGACGAGATGGCCGGCCGGGTCCGCGCCAGAGGCGACCGGATGGTCATCACCCACGGCGGGCCAGACGCGGGCAACGTGCTGAGGACACCGGCCGGCTCCGTCTTGGTGGACTGGGAGTCCGCGCTGCTGGCACCGCCCGAACGTGACCTGTGGGCGCTGGCGGAGTCCGATCCCGGCGTGCTGGATGCCTACAGCGCCGCGACCGGTACCGCCATCGACACCGACGCCCTGGCGCTGCACCGCATGTGGTACGACCTGACCGAGATCTCACTTTACGTCCGCTGGTTCCGGAGCGGCCACGACGACACGGCCGATGCCGCCGAGGGCTGGCAGAACCTGCAGTATTTCCTGCGGCCCGCGCAGCGCTGGCCGGACCTGCTGGCTCGTCCGGCCGCAGGCACCACCTAGCCTGGTCCGGTTCGTCCGGCGCAGATCCCGCGGCGGCAAGGCGAGCCGTCATCACCAGCTTGGGCTACCGCTGGCCGTAGGGGCGTGCGCCGGGCCGGCGCCGGGTGGCGCGCCGGGCCGACGCCGGGCGGCGCGCAGGTGCCGCCGCCCGCGGCCCGAGATCGGCTGAGCGAGGTGGTCTCGGAGGGGGTGAGTGGCGT
>DASPZH010000264.1:0-7880 GCA_035636335.1 Streptosporangiaceae bacterium | reverse complement strand
GACCGAGGATCTGAACGCGCACGGCGTACCACGGCAGGAACAGCGAGACGAGCATCGCCGCGGACCCCGCGGCCGCGATCAGGCCGCCGTTCGCCGGGCGAAGCCACCGGCTGACCTGAGCCGGGACGCCAGGTGCGGGAGAACTCTGCGCCGATCCGGTCATGACCGGCAAGTATGGCACGCGCGAGCGCCGGTCAGCCGGACGGAAGGCGGCGCTCCGCCTGGCGGCAGCGCTGCTATTCCTGCCCGTCCCGCTGGCTTGATCTGCGGTCCGATCACCGGGTACGCGCTGAGCGCGGAGCTGAGAAGCTGCTGGCGCAGAGCATGGTCGTGGCGGATCGCGATGTCAAGCAGCGTGACCAGCACGAGCAGCAGCGGGGAAAGATCGACACGAAGGTGTAGTACGCGACCAGCGCGGCCAGGTCACCCGCCCGGTCGTCGGCGAACTTCTTCCACACGGCCACGCCGAACGCCAGCACCGGCCGGCCGCGCTGGAACCGGTCGGCGCGGTCGAGCAGGTCGTCAAGTAGCCTCATCACTCCGTGAGCTACCCGCCTGCCGGGCGGTGCCACCAGGTGATGAGCTCCGCGCCTGACGACAGACAGGAAGATAGTTAGCCTATGAAATAAGTTGGGCTTGGATCTGGTTCGGAGGTTGCATACCTCAAGACCACACCCAGTGTGAGGCGTACTGACTTGGCTACGACAGACCGCAGGCAGGGTGACGGCGGCACGCGGGGGCTGCGCGGAGCGCACTACAAGTGGGTCGCGCTGTCCAACACCACGCTCGGGATGCTCGCCGCGACGGTCAACGCATCGATCGTCATCATCGCGCTGCCCGCCATCTTCCGCGGCATCCACCTGGACCCGCTGACCCCGGGGAACGTCAGCTACCTGCTCTGGATGCTCATGGGCTACCTGGTCGTCTCGGCGGTGCTGGTGGTGACGCTCGGCCGGCTCGGCGACATCTACGGCCGGGTACGGATGTACAACCTCGGGTTCGCGCTGTTCGCGCTCGGCGCGCTCGCGCTGCCGTTCGACCCGCTCACCGGGCCGTCCGGCGCCCTCTGGCTGATCGGCTTCCGCGTCGTCCAGGCGGTAGGCGGCGCCATGCTGATGGCCAACTCGCCCGCCATCCTGACCGACGCGTTCCCGTTCAACCAGCGCGGCATGGCCATGGGCATCAACCAGGTGGCCGGCATCTCCGGCCAGTTCATCGGCCTGATCGTGGGCGGCATCCTGGCCGCCGTGAACTGGCGCCTGGTCTTCCTGGTCTCGGTCCCGATCGGGATCGGCGGAGCGATCTGGTCCTACCTGAGCCTGCGCGAGGTCGGCGAGCGCACCCCGGCCAGGATCGACTGGCTGGGTAACATCACCTTCGCGGTCGGCCTGATCGCCCTGCTGACCGGTATCACCTATGGCATCCAGCCCTACGGCGGCCACTCGATGGGCTGGACCAGCCCGGTGGTGCTGACCGGCCTGATCGGCGGCGCGGCCCTGCTGGCCGCGTTCTGCGTCATCGAGCGGCGAGTCGACGCGCCGATGTTCGACCTGCGGCTGCTGAAGATCCGGTCCTTCTCCACCGGCGCGACCGCCGCGCTGCTCGCCTCGATCTCCCGCGGCGGCATGCAGTTCATGCTGATCATCTGGCTGCAGGGGATATGGCTAGTACTGCACGGCTACTCGTTCATCGACACCCCGCTGTGGTCGGGCATCTACCTGCTGCCGCTGACCGCGGGCTTCCTGGTCGCCGGCCCGCTGTCCGGCTGGCTGTCGGACAAGTACGGCGCCCGGTTGTTCGCCTCGGGCGGGCTGCTGCTATCCGCCGCCTCGTTCGGCGGGCTGCTGGCACTGCCGACCAACTTCGGCTACCCGGCCTTCGCGCTCCTGATCTTCGCCTCCGGCGCCGGCATGGGCCTGTTCTCGGCCCCGAACGCCGCCGCCGTGATGAACAGCGTCCCGCCCAGGCAGCGCGGCGCCGCCTCGGGCATGATGGCCACGTTCACGAACTCGGGCTTCGTGCTGTCCATCGGCATCTTCTTCTCGCTGATGATCGCCGGCCTGGCCGCAACGCTGCCCACCACGCTGACCAGAGGGCTCACCGGCCAGGGCGTGCCCGGCCCGATCGCGCACCAGATCGGCAACCTGCCGCCGGTCGGCAGCCTGTTCGCCGCGTTCCTCGGCTACAACCCCGTGCACCAGTTGCTCGCCCCCACGGGGGTGCTCAAGCACTTGCCGGCCCGCAACGTGCACACGCTGACCGGCAAGCAGTTCTTCCCGCAGCTCATCTCCGGCCCGTTCCACCACGGGCTGGTGATCGTGTTCACCATGGCGATGGTCGTGCTGGTCGTCGCGGCGATCCTGGCGCTGCGGCACGGCGGCCAGAAACTGGTCAGGGAGCGCGCCGCAGCCGAGTCCGCGCGGGCAGAGCAGGCCGAGGAGACCGTCCAGGCCTAACTTCGAGTGCCCCGGCCTCGCGGCGGACGGCGTCGCGTGGCGCCGGGAACCGTGGCCCGGCGGGTTGGCGGCGTGCCCGCGCCGCGGTCCGGACTTTAGGGCGCAGCCACCTCGCGAGCGAGCAGGTCGTCGAACGTCTCCCGCCGCACGCCGACCCTGGCAGTCCCGTTGGCGCAGAAGATCACCGGGGGCCTGAGTGCGGCGTTGTAGTTGTTGGACATGGTAAAGCAGTATGCGCCAGTTACCGGCACGACGACCAGATCCCCGATCCGCGGATCGGCCACGGTGACGTCCGGCGTGATCACGTCGCCGGATTCGCAGTGCCTGCCGACCAGGTCGGCCACGACGGTCTCGGCGTCCCAGCGGCCGACCACCAGCGGCGAGAACCGCTGCCGGTACAGGGAGTGCTCGAGGTTGTCGCCCATGCCGCCGTCAACGGCCACGTGCAGCCGGCCCGCCCGCTTGACCGTGACAACCCGGTAGAGCGTCAGCCCGGACCTGGCCACCATCGACCGGCCGGGCTCGACGAGGATCTCGATGTCCTCGCCGAGGTGCTTGTGCGCCGCGCCGACCAGCCGCTCCGCGTAGTCGTCAACCGACGGCGCGACGTCCTGCGGTTCGTACCGCACCCCAAGGCCCCCGCCGAAGTCGTAGACCTCGAACCGCTCGAGGCAGGCCAGCGCTTCCACGGCCGCCTCGAACTGGTCGGTCGCCAGGATCTGCGAGCCGATGTGCGCGTGCAGGCCCCGCAGGTCGATCGCCGGGACCGCGCGCATCCTGGCGATGGCCGCGGGCACCTGCTCGACCGGCACGCCGAACTTGGACCGCTTTCCGCCCGTGGCCAGCGCCGCGTGGGTGGCCGACTCGACCCCTGGGCTGACCCGCAGCAGCACGTGGGTGCGCCGGCCGGCCAGCCGCTCGATCCTGTCGATGTCGTCGAAGCCGTCGACGACGATGTAGCCGATGCGCGCGTCCAGCGCCGCCTGGATGTCCTCGTCGGACTTCGCGTTGCCGTGCATGACGATCGTGGCCGGATCGGCGCCGGCCGCCAGGGCGAGCCTGAGCTCGCCCGCTCCCACCACATCGCAGCCCAGCCCGGCGGCGACTAGCACCCTGATCATGGAGACCGACGGGTAGGCCTTGACGGCGAAGCAGACCCGGCTGCGCGGATGGCGGCGGCTCATCGCGTCCAGGTACTCCCCGGCCCGGTCGCGCAGCGCCTGCTCGTCGATGACGTAAGCAGGCGTGCCGAAGCGCTCGGCCAACTCCGACAGCAGACAGCCGCCGATCCGCAGGTCCTCGCCCTCGATGGCGGCCGAGGGCGGCAGCAGTGACAGGTCAGCCATACCAGGCATCCTCCGCGGTCGTGATGAACTGCGGCAGCAGCACCAACCAGACAATTCGCATCAGAGTACGTGCCCGCGTCATGAGCTCGGACCGCCGCTGACGGAACGGCGGGCCGGACAGCGGGCCGGACGCTCGTTGCGGGCGCTGGTCGCGGACGGTCCGGTTCAGCGCGCTCGGCCGATCTCGTAGGTCACCGTCCGCCTGGCGACGATCTTCGAGCCGCAGCGGTCTGGCCCGGTCTGCTTGAGCCGACCGCGCAGCGTCGTGCTGAAGCTGCCGGAGTCGCGCAGGCCGCGATACCGGCCGGTGGCCCTGGTCACGGCGAAGGTTCCGGTCTGCACGATCTTGAACCGGCAGGTCTTGAGGTCGGGTCCGTGGTCCACGGTCCGCCGCACGTGGCGGTGCACGACGATCTTGCCCTTCGGGAACACCAGCGTCGCGGTCTTCCTGATAAATCTGCCCTTCGCCGTGAACGCACCCCACGCGTACGCGGTCGGGTGCCGCGGGCCAGACAGCCGGGCGACAATCTTGAACACCTCGCGGCCGGCGAAGTCTGGGCTGCCAACGGCGAGGGCCGGGCCCCGGACGGCGGCGCTCGCGGTCGCCGGGACGAGCCCGCCCGCCATGGTCGCGCCCAGGATCGTGGTCATCGCCGCCAGGCGCGTTCTGCGTAGCATCCGTTCTCCTCGGGTGTCAGTGCTGGCACGGTCTGAGGGGCTGGCACGGCGTGAGGGCTGGCACGGCGTGAGGGCTGGCACGGCGTCGGGGCCAGCCAGGTGATCGACCAAGCTAGGTGACCGAGCCCGGCCAGGCCGCGAGCGCCATCGCGGCGGCGGCGAGCAGCAGGGCACCGTCCAGCCGCCGCCAGTAGACGGTCTTGAGCAGCACGTCCAGGTGCGTGATCAGGGCACCGGGCGCCGCGCCGCCCGGCACGCGGCCCTGGCCGGCCGCGACAGGAGCCTCTTCGCTGCCCGGACCGCGGCCAGGGTCCGACGCCACCGCGAGTGCACGCAGGTCGTGCACGTCGTGCACGTCGCGGAGCAGGGCCGCCGCCCGCGCTGCCCCGTGCGCCAGCCCGACCGCGGCCCCGGCGGCCAGACCGGCCCCGGTTCCCGGCATCGAGGCGACCGCCAGCGGCAGCAGCCAGAAGCCGGCATACGGATTGCGGGTCGCGAACCCCGGCCCGAGCACGGCACCCCAGACCAGGACGCGCCTGCGCGCCGACGCCTCGATCAGCATGGTCTGCGGTACCTGCCAGGACCGGCCAGGCGGCGGCAGGCCGCGGCCGGAGATCTCGGTCGCGGCGTAGCAGCCGCCGTACACCACGGCCGCCGCCAACGCGAGCCAGCCCAACCGGACCACGGTCACGGCAAACCCGAGCGCGGACCAGACCGCGACCGCGGGCAGCGCGTACGCGGCGATCACGCCGAGGCCGACGGCACGTCTCCCGACCGGGAGACCGGTCGCCAGCGAGGCGGCCGAGTTGACGCCTCATGGCGAGTATGCCTTGGCGTACCCGTTCACGACGGCCAGGACCACGGCTATGACGCCGAGACCAGCCAGGGGCGGGGTCACTGCGACTGCACCCGCTGTAGCCTGCGCTGCTCGGCCCTGATGTCGGCCGGGCTGGCGCAGTGGCAGCAGATGCACTCGCTCAGGCAGGTGCACCAGTGACGGCAGCCGCTGGCGCCGATGCAGTCGTAGCAGACCTTGTAGCCCAGCCCCTTGCCCAGGTTCATGCAGGCGATCCAGCTACCCGACGGCCACTCGCACCGGTAGCCCTGGACGTTGAAGCAGTGGCTGGTGAACGAGCCCTTGCACAGATGGTGCCTGGGCGGGCAGCCGGCCCCCGGGCAGTTCGAGCAACGCCTGGTCGGGCCGCAGTCGCAGGCCGCCGCGGCCCGAGCCGGGCTCGCTCCGACCGCGAGCGCCGCGAGCCCGGTCGTGCCGCCGATGATCGCACGGCGCAGCGCGTCCCTGCGGTTCACGGTCCTGGCGACCCGCTCGGTGACCGAGCCGATCCGCTCATCCAGGCTCCGTCCTGGCCTTCGTCGAATCATGTACCGTCCTCTCCCCTCCGCACCGCCTCCGGCGCGGCCAGCACCGCCTCCGGCGCCGGCAGCAGGCATGACCGGGCGAAGGCGAGGACCTCGGCGGGACGCACGACGGAGCCGGCCGCACACACCACCCCGTCGCCGTCGACGGCGACGAGCAGCGGCGTCGCCGAGACCCGGTAGGACTCCAGGCCCTCCCGCCTGACCGGGCGGCCGATCTCGATCCCGGTCGAACTGAACACCTCAGAGATCTGCAGGTAGGCAGGCGGATCGGAGATCAGCAGCAGCGTCCGCAGCCCGGCCAGGTCGCCGGCCGCACTGATCCGGCCGAGCACGGCAACCAGTTCCTCGCAGGACGGGCAGGTCGGATCGACGAACGCCAACAGCAACGGCTGGCCGCCACCCGGCGTGAGCTGCCGCTGAGCCTGCTCGCCCGGCCTGGCGTAGGTCAGTGCGGCGGCCCGGCCGCCCGCGACCGGCCCGAGTGCCTCGGCCCGCGCCGTGCCGGTCAGCAGCCGGCCGAGCTGGCGGTACATGATCACGACGAGCGCGCCGAGCGCGCCGAGCAGTGCCCACTGCGCCACGGCCAGGTACAGGGGTATCCGGATCATGCCCGCCTCGGACCCCTTCGCCCGGCGCCGATCGCGGCGGCCGCGCTGTACGCGGCGGCGGCGACCAGCAGCGCGCCGGCCAGCAGGGCGAGCCGGCCGGCCGGGCCGAGCTGGAGCGCCGACTGGCGGACCGGAAGCGTCGCCGTCGCCGCACAGGCCGCGACGAGCGCGGCCCGGCCGATTCCGGCGGGGCCGAAACCGCGCCCGGACGAGCTGCCGAAGCAGCGGCACGGCCGGCCGGGATGGCGGGCGTAGCCGACCGCCGCGACCGCGACGAAACCGCCGCCGACGGACAGCACGACCAGGTTCAGCCAGCCCGCCTGCGGGCAGCAGAGGCTGGCCGCGCCGACCGCGACCTCGCCGCCGGCCAGGCCAGCCGCGACCGCGTCGAGCGGCACGGCGGCGAGCCTGCCCGGCCAGAACAGCCGGACGCTAGCGGCGAAACCGGGCAGGTCGGCGAGCTTGGCCCCGCCGGCCGCGACCAGCAGCACCGCGACCGCCGCCTTGCAGGCCACCGGGAGCGCGGCCACCGGGAGCACGGCCACCGGGAGCACGCCCTACCCCGCCGTCGCCAGCGGGCGCCGCCCGGCGCGCACCTCGTCGGCGGCGAGCGGTATCGCGGCGACCTGCCGCAGCTTGGCGAGCTGCCAGTCGTGGTTGACCAGGCTCGACGCGCGCACCCGGCCGACCGCGTCCACGAAGATCGCGAACGGCATGACCCGCACGTTATACCGGGCGTAGGCGGCCGGAGAGCCCTGGAGGACCGGAATCGCGGCCAGGCCGAGCTGAGCGAGGACCGGCTCGACCGGCCGGGCGGGGCCGCGGGTCAGGATGACGATCTCGAGGTCCTCATCGCCGTGAAGCGCCCGCAGCCCGGTTACCACCGAGGGGAAGGACTTCAGGCTGTGGTCGGCGAACACGACAAGCTGGAGCGGCCGGCCGGGCGGGCTGGAGCGGCCGGGCGGGCTGGAGTGGTGCTGGCCGGCCGAGTCGGTCAGCCGCCAGGCCGGCGCGAGCTGGCCCCTGGCCAGGCCGTCCCGCTCGATCGCGTCGGGACCGGACAGCCGCAGGTAAGCGATCCTGAGCAGGGCGAGCAGCGCAGCAGCGCACAAGATGGCCGCAATGACCACGAAAACGGTTGCAAGCATCAATATCCGCCTATCGGGCCGGCGACCTTCGACCTGCGCGTTTCATGTGCAGAACCAAACCATCCGCCGCCGGCGGCGGTCAAGCCGGACGCTCAAAGCGGCACCCGGCATCGGGCACCGCATGAAGAACGGTGACTAACGACCCTGGCCCGGTAACTGGGTACACAGTTGGATGAAGCAAGCTGGCAGTAACTCAGCAGGTGAAGCGGCGCACACAGGCGAGGCTGTTATGACCGAACGAGGCAACACCGAACGCGTCGTGGT
>DASPZH010000263.1:0-1907 GCA_035636335.1 Streptosporangiaceae bacterium | reverse complement strand
AGGTTGTTCCTGGTGACGGTCTGCTCGAGGTTGCCGCCCTGGCCGGTGAACTTGCCGGTGTTCACGTCGATGACCGTCATGGCCTCGGTCGTGTCGATCACCAGCGAGCCGCCGCTGGGCAGCCAGACCTTCCTGTCCAGCGCCTTGGCGAGTTGCTCGTCGATCCGGTACGCCGTGAACAGGTCCTTGTCGTCGGTCCACCGCTCGAGCCGGTCGGACAGGTTCGGCGCCACGTAGCGCACGTACTCGTCGACCAGGTCCCACTCGCTGTCACTGGCGATGACGAGCCGGGTGAAGTCCTCGTTGAAGATGTCCCTGACGACCCGGATGGTCAGGTCGGGCTCGCCGTACAGCAGGTCGGGGGCACTGGCCGTCTTGGCCTTGCGCTCGATCGCCTGCCACTGCGCGACCAGCCTGGTCACGTCGTGCTGGAGCTCTTCTTCCGACGCGCCCTCGGCGGCGGTCCTGACGATGATCCCGCCCTCCTCGGGCGCGACCTTCTTCAGTATCTGCTTGAGCCTGTTCCGCTCGGTATCGGGCAGCTTGCGGCTGATCCCCGTCATTGACGCGCCTGGCACGTAGACGAGATACCGACCGGGCAGGCTGACCTGGCTGGTCAGCCGGGCGCCCTTGTGGCCGATCGGGTCCTTGGTGACCTGCACCATGATCGACTGACCCGACTTGAGCGCGGACTCGATCCGCTTGGCGACCCCCTCGAGGCCGCTCGCGTCGAAGTTCACCTCGCCGGCGTACAGGACGGCGTTGCGTCCCTTGCCGATGTCGACGAAGGCCGCCTCCATCGAGGGCAGCACGTTCTGCACCTTGCCGAGGTAGACGTTGCCCACGTAGGACTGGTGGCTGGCCTTGTCCACGTAGTGCTCGACCAGCACGCCGTCCTCGAGCACGGCGATCTGGGTCCGGTCGCCCTGCTGGCGCACCACCATGACCCGCTCGACCGCCTCGCGGCGGGCGAGGAACTCCGACTCGCTGATGATGGGCGGCCGGCGCCTGCCGGTGTCCCGCCCCTCGCGGCGCCGCTGGCGCTTGGCCTCCAGCCGGGTCGAGCCCTTGACCGCGCGGACGTCATCGGCCTCGGCTGTCGTGCGCGACTCGCGGATGTGGACGACCGTGTCGGCCGGCTCGTCGGACGCCGGCACCTCGCCGCCCGGCGCGGCCGCGCCGTTGCGCTGCCTGCGCCGGCGCCGGCGCCGGCTCGACGAGCCGCCCGTGTCGCCTTCCGCGCCCTCGTCGCCGGCCGGCTCGCCCCCGCCGTCCTTGGCCGCTCCGGCGGCCGCGTCCTGCTTCGCCGCTGCCGCCCGTTCCGGCGAGCCGCTGCCGCGCTTGCCGGGCGCCGCGGCGCCGTCGGCGCCAGCCTGGCCTCCGCCGCGCTGGGCCACGTCCGACCCGTCCTGCGCCGCGTCGGCGGCCTCACCGGAACCGCCCTTGCCGCGGCCGCGGCCGCCGCGCCGGCGCCGGCGCGAACCGGTCGCTGCGCCGGCGCCATCGTCCCCGCCATCGTCGGCACGCGGCCTGGATGGCTCGGACGTCGGCCGGCCGGCGGGCTCGGACGGCGGCCGGCCGGTCAGCTCGGGCGGCTGGAAGACCAGGACGGGCGGCTGGAACGCGGCCGCGGGTACCGGCTGGGCTCCGCTGGCCGGCCGGTCGCCGCGCCCGGCGGCCCGCGGCGCGGCCGGCTCGTTGCCGGGAACGCCTGGAACGGCGGGCACGCTGGCGCTCGCCGCACCCGATCCGGCCCCGCCGGGCGGTGCCTTGGTCGTGCCAGGTGCGGTGTCCGCGCCCGGCTTGAAATCCGGCTGGTCGGCGGGCTTGCCTACGGCCCGGCGGCCCCTGCGCAGCAGGCCGCGCCGATGGCCGCCTTCCTGACTTGCGGCCTGACTCTGGCCGGC
>DASPZH010000262.1:0-6384 GCA_035636335.1 Streptosporangiaceae bacterium | reverse complement strand
ATTGCTCGTCGGCCAGCCAGCGCTCGGCGTCGAGTGCTGCCGCGCACCCCGTGCCGGCGGCCGTGACGGCCTGCCGGTAGTGCCGGTCGACGACATCGCCCGAGGCGAAGACGCCGGGTATCGCGGTCTTGGTGGAGGGCTGCTCGACCAGCAGGTAGCCCTCCTCGTCGGTGGCTAGCTGACCCGTGAACAGGTCGTTTCGCGGGTCGTGGCCGATAGCGACGAAGATCCCGGTCACCGGCAGGACTGTCTCCTCGCCGGTGCCGACGTCGCGCAGACGCAGGCCCGCGACTCTGTCCTCGCCGATCATTTCGGCCACCTCGCTGTTCCAGGCGAACCGGATCTTGGGGTTAGACATCGCCCTGTCCTGCATGATCTTCGAGGCTCGCAGGCTGTCCCGGCGGTGAACGACGGTCACGGACCGGGCGAACCTCGTCAGGAACGTCGCCTCCTCCATCGCGGAGTCGCCGCCGCCGATCACCGCGATGTCCTGCTCACGGAAGAAGAACCCGTCGCAGGTCGCGCACCACGAGACACCGTGGCCAGAGAGGCGCTTCTCGCCAGGGACGCCAAGCTCCCGGTAGCTTGACCCGGTCGCGATGATGATCGTGCGAGCCTGGTACACCGAGTCGGCGGTCTTCACGACCTTCGGCGTAGCAGTCAGGTCGACCTCGAGCACATCGTCCGCGACCAGTTCGGCGCCGAACCGCTCGGCCTGCTTCCTGACCGAGTCCATCAGGTCCGGTCCCAGGATGCCGTCGGGGAAGCCAGGGTAGTTCTCGACGTCGGTGGTGTTCATCAGCGCACCGCCGGCCGTCACCGAACCCTCGAACACCAGCGGGTTCAGTCGGGCCCGTGCCGCGTAGAGCGCAGCCGTATACCCGGCCGGCCCCGAACCGATGACGACAACGTCGCGAATGTCGGTCACTTCTGGCTTCTCCTTCATCGAACTGCACCGGAGTCAACGGAGCGAGTGCCTGCCAGATTCCCGCCGCGCCGGCTGGGCAGGCGCCACCGCGGGGACTGGCAGGCTCAGGGTACGGGCACGTGACCGGCCGGGCAACGACACAGGCGCTGGTGTGCGGGCACGGGCGGGCGAACGTAGCGGGCGGGCGGGCACGGTGTCTCAGCTAGCCGGGATCGTCGTCTGGTAGATCACGTCTGCATGCGAGTCCGAGCAGGACGGTCCGACGATCGTGACATCGAAAAGGTCCGCGGCCCTCGGCGACCGGAACGCGACGATAGCCGCCGGTTTGCCCAGAAACCGCGCAATGGTGACAACCAGGATCTTCCGGCCCGCGTCCACCCGGCCGAGACACCCTTCAAGCCGCGACACGCTCAAGCCTTCGGGCAGCGCTGTCTTGGCATAGAGGCCCGTGGGCGTGGGCACAGCGCTGGCGTTCGGCCCGAACCGGGCGGTGGTGGCAACGTCCTTGCGCACGTTCCGAGCGAGCGAGTCGCGCCGGAAGTTCGTGCTGCTGCTTAGCGCGGTCGTGGTGGCGATCTTGCCTCTTAGCCGGTAATGGAGGCTAACGGGGCGAGACTGGCCCGCCGCTCCGTTGACGAGCGGTCGCGTCGTAGAGCTCGCTCGATGAGCGCCGCTGCCGGCAGGAGCACCGGAGGTCGACCTATTTTGTCCATTTTGCGTAGTGTGCCCGCTAGCTAGCAGGAAGCCGACTCCGGCGACGGCGACGACCGCGGCCGTGCCGGCCAGTCCGCGCAGCACCAGGGGTGAGGACAGCCTTGGCCGCCGGAGCCGCCGAGCCGCCCGGCGCCGCCCGGCTCCCGCGGCACCGGCCGCGACGTCGGCCGCGACGTCGACCGGGCCTGCGGCCTGCTTCCCCGTGGCCGGCGCCGGGACCCTGGCGGCGCGTTCTGCCGACTCGCTCGCGATCGCCATCTGGACACGCTCAGCCAGGGAGTCCGGCATCGGCGGCAGTTGCGTGCGGGCGAGCAGGTTCGAGACGGCGGCGAGGTCCGCGCTGGTGCCCGCGCAGCGGGCGCAGCCGGACAGGTGCGCGTCAATGCTGGCCTCCTTACGGGCACTGAGCGTGCCTTCCCGGCGCCTGGCCAGGGTCTCGGCTCTGACATGGCGGCTCACTCTTCGTCGTCACCCCCGCTCTGCCCAGGTAGGACGGATCCCGGAGAGAATCGGTTCCGCCCCTCATGCCCGGAATCGGCCGCAGGCCCGCTCCAGCCGGCCACGTCGGCTGGCTGGCGCAGGTGGGCCAGCCGGGGCAGCAGCCGGGCCCGGCCGCGCGCGCAGCGGCTCTTGACGGTGCCCTGAGCGACGCCGAGCACATCGGCGGCCTCGGCAACCGGATAGTCCAGCATGTCCACGAGCACCAGGGCCACCTGCTGATCGTGCGGCAGGTTACGAAGCGCGGCCATCACCTCCAGCGAGATCTCGCTCCCGACCGCCGGATCGGGGGCGGTGCCAGACGCCGCGATCATGTCGAGCAGTCGCTCGTCGCCGCCGGGAACCTCCGGCCGCGCCTTGCGGCGGCGGATGCGGTCCAGGCAGGCATTCACCACGATCCTGTGCAGCCAGGTCGTGACGGCGGACTCACCGCGGAAGCTGGCCGCACGCCTGAAAGCGGAGATCATGGCGTCCTGCAGCGCGTCTGCGGCGTCCTCGGGGTCGGACAGCGTCCGGACGGCCACCGCCCACAGCCGTTCCCTATGCCGCGCAAACAGTTCCCCGAACGCGTCCGGGTCGCCCTCGACGTGCAACCGGAGCAGTTCGGCGTCACCGAGCTCGCCGCGGGCGCAGGCGGCACCGGGGCTACGGCGTGGAGCCGGCGCGTTGCCCAGAGCCTCGCGCCGAGCGGACCGGGGCCGAGCCGTCTGTGAGCTGCCCGGGTCTTGAGATTCCGTCGCCTCTCCCGGTCTGCCTGGTGCCGTGGGTGCCCGCGGGCGTCACCGCTGGGTTTGTGGACCTCGCAGATGTCCCCGGCCTGGCCGGGGCGACCCGGTCCACCTGTCGTAGCTTAGTGGCCAGCGGCGGCGAGGCGGCGCGCCGCCCGGCCACGGTCAGCTTCCCGCGGGAGTGCCCCGGACGGATACGTTGAAGATCTGGGCCTCGAATTTTCCCGAAGAGCCCGGCTGGGGTGGCAGCCGGGAGAACCAGACAACCAGGAACCGTCCGGTGACCGTGCTCGTGATGGGGAAGGTGACCGTCCCCGTCGGGTCGTTCCGGGTCGCGACGGTTGTCATCGAGTCCAGGTTCTGCTTGCTGCGGTCCGCCGAGTTGCCAACCAGGAGCTTGACGTCCGCTCCGGGCTCCGAACCGAACGTGACCGTGACCGAGGCGAACCTGACCGGCCTGCCCATGTCGATCAGCAGGCCAGAACCGGCCTTGAGCTGGCCGAACTCTGGGGTCGCATACCACTGCGAGGTCCAGTCGGTCTTCGGGTTACCATCGATCGCGAGCTTGGCGTAGAGGCTTTCCTCGTTGCCCGGATCGGCCGACACGCTGGTCAGCGGGTCGAAGCCGGTCGCGTGGGTGGGCTGCAAGCTGGTCACGGACGTCAGCGGCGTGCTCCGCCCGGGGTTGGGGTGCCCGGGAGCCGAGCCCCCGCCTCCCCATAGCGTGAAGGCCGCGATCGCGACCAGCGCGAGCACACCGGCCGCGACGAGGATGCCCTGGGTGTACCTGGACGGCCGGCCAGAGCCGGAAAGCCGCCGGTCAGGTCCGCGGCCCGCGCGCCTGGCAGCACGCTGACCCGGCCTGGCCGGCTCGTCGTGCCCGGCTTCGCCATCGGTCGACCAGTCGGTGTCGGCGAGGGCGCCGCCGACCGGCCACCCGACCTCCGCGCGGCCGTGGATCCAGCCCGTGTCCGGTGGTGTCCTGCTCGCCTGGTCACGCCAGGGAGGCGGCGCAGGCGCGGCCGGCAGCGGGACCGGCGGCAGCGTCGCGCGCAGCGCGCGGGACAGTTCGGCGGGAGTCGTCAGCGGCTGGTCCGACTCTCCGCAATCCAACTGCATGGCCCGGCAGGTCAGGTCGGACAGCGCGAGCGGTATCCCGGCGGTCACCTGGCGCGGGCTGCACGGCTCGCCGCCGGCCACGGGTGCCGGAGGCAGCGCGGGGAACTCGTGCCCCGGCCAGTGACCGGTCAGCGCCGCGTAGAGCAGCCGGCCGAGCCCCTGCGTGTCCCGCACCACGGGCTCGTCCGCGTCGATGCCGGCCAGCGCCGCGTCGATGCCGAGGCCGACGACCTTCACCTCGCCCGTGGGACTCCACCGGAGCGAGCCCGGCGACAGGCACATGTGGGCGACCCCGGCCGCGTGAGCCGACGCCAGCGCCCCGGCGGCCTCGGCGATCATCCTGGCGGCACGGAACGGCTCGAGCGGGCCCTGCATCACCAGGTCGCCGAGGGTCTCCCCGGCGGCCCACTCCATCACGATGTAGGCGTTCTCCCGGTCGTCTTCCACGTCGAACACCTGGGCCAGCCGCGGATCGGTCAGGCGGCTGGCCGCCCGGGCCGCGGTGACCACATCGCCGACCCTGGGAAACCCCGACGCGAACGTGAACACGGTGACGGCGCGGGCGAGAGTCTCGTCGATCGCCTTCCACGCATCCCAGCCAGAGCCCGCGGCGATCCGGTCCTCGAGCCGGTAACGGCCGCCGAGCCTGGTACCTGGCGCGGACGCATACGTGGTCATCGGTCGCTCGCGCCGAGTCAGGTCAGGCTCTCGACGCTTCCTCCTGGTGCCGGAAGCTGGTCATCGGGTCTGGACAATTCAATGATGCGGCACAACATGCCCCGGGTGTTCCGCTGCCACCCTACCGCTCCGCAAACCGTTACCAGCCGGAGACGGAAGGGAGGCGGCGTGATCACCGGGTCCGGCAGCACCTGAGGATCACCTTACCGGTGCAGGCGGGACCGCACCATGCCAGTCAGGTCGGTCACCTCGGTCACCCGCAGCAGCTTCGAGAACACCAGGTAGAGCAGCAGCGCGCCGGCCCCGCCGACGAGCACCACGATCGCGGCGTAGACCTTGGACGTGGAGAACACCGTGGTCACCGTCACGGCGACGGCCAGGGCGAACGCCGCCGCCGGAACCGCGGCCGCGTGCATGCGCACCAGGCTGCTGCTGATCTGCCTCCCGGCCAGTCCGCCGATCCGGCGGCTCAGCACCCACCAGGCGCACGCGCTCCCGACCAGGTTGGCGAGCCCGAATCCGGCGCCCAGCGCGGCGACCACCTCGCTCTTGGGGAACAGCGCGAGCGCGAGCAGGTTCGCGCCCACGTTCGCCACCATGGTCACCACGCCGATGAGCGCCGGGGTCTTGCTGTCGTGCAGGGCGTAGAACACCCGCAGCAGCAACTGGAACAGCATGTACGGCATCAGGCCGAGCGAGAAGATCGCGAACACCAGCCCCAGGTACCTGGCGCTGGCGTCGCTGTTGTTGCCCCAGCCGAGCAGCACCTCGGCGAGCGATGGCCCGAGCACGGCCAGGACGAGCGCGGCCGGGGCGACGATCACCGAGCCGAGCCGCATGCCGGTCGAGAAGTCCGACCGCACCAGGTCGTACCTGCGGTCGGCGGCATTCGCGCTCATCCGTGGCAGCAGCGCCGTGATCACGGAGATCGCGATGACCGCGTAGGGCAACTGGAACAGGAGCCAGGCGTAGCTGTAGGCGGAGAAGCCGGCGCCCACGTCATTCGTCTGCGCCGCGTTGCCGGCGGTGCTGGCAACGCGCGCCGTGACCAGGAAGGCGACCTGCGTGGTCGCCACGTAACAGAACATCCAGCCGGACATCCGGCCGATCTCGGCGGCCTCGGCCCGGCGGAAGTCAAACCGGGGCCGCCAGCGGAAGCCGACTCGCCGCAACGCGGGCACGAGCGCGGCCGTCTGCGCGACAATGCCCAGCGTGGTGCCGATGCCGAGGAAGGTGACCTCGAACGGCGTGATCGACTTCACGGTCTGGTTCACGCCGGCGATGACCATGAAGGCGGCGGTGACCAGGATCACGACGACGTTGTTGACGACCGGGGTCCACATCGGCGCGGCGAAATGACCCCGGGCGTTCAGGATCGCGCCGGCCAGCGAGCTGACGCCGTAGAAGAAGACCTGCGGGACGAAGAAGTAGGCGAAGATCACCAGGATGTGCTCTTCGTTCGGGCCCGCCTGCGCATCGTAGAGTCTGGCGATCGGCGCCGCGGCGGCCGTGGCTACCAGCGTGATGCCCAGGAGCACCAGGGTGACGAGCGTGAACATTCGCTGGTCGTAACTCTCGCCGCGATCGTGGTCCCGCTTGGCCGCGTTCACCAGCAGCGGGACGATGACGGAGGTGAGGATGCCGCCGATGGCAAGGTTGTAGACGGTGTTCGGCAGCGTGTTGGCGTAGTTGTAGGAGTTGGCGAGCGCCATCTGGCCG
>DASPZH010000261.1:0-4240 GCA_035636335.1 Streptosporangiaceae bacterium | reverse complement strand
GCTCGCCGTCAGCGTGATCCTCGCTGTCAGGCTCGCCCGCAACGCGCTTGGCGCCCGCTCCGAGCAGCTCACCGCCCAGCGCAAGCTCACCGCCGAGCTGACGGACGCCCTGGCGCTCCTGTCCAAGAACGTCCGCCAGTCCGTCGACGAACGGCGGCGGGCGCAAGCGTGCCAGGTCTTCATCGAGCTGGACCGGAACGCGACATCAGCGGCGGCGGTATCAGGCTCTGCGGGCCGGCCGACGTGGCGGGTCATCGCCACCGTGCACAACGGCAGCCAGCAGCCCGTTTACGACCTGTATGTCATCTGGCTGCTCGGCACCGTCCGCGTGGGCAAGCCTGATCGGGCCGCGAGGTTGCTGCCCGGCCGTGAGGTCTGCTTCGTGCGCGGGCACGAGTCGGACGGCGCGGAGCAGCCGATCGACCCCGACGCGCTGGCCGCCTTCGTCACCTTCCGCGACGCCTCGGATGTCCGCTGGACCGTGCGCGAGGACGGCACGCTCAGCGACATCTCCCCGACGCCGGATCCGCCGACGCCGCACGACTAGAGGGCGCGAGGGCCGCCGTCACCGAGACACAGCCTGCTACGGCGCGGGCCCGGTCCGGCGTTCCCTGTAGCACGGTAGCGATGCCGTGGGCTAGCGCGTGACACGTTCCGCACCGTGGATGCGGAACGGAGGTAACCCTTCGCGGCCGTCCCCGCGTCTACCTAGTAGTGCCCCGGCCAGGCGGTGCGTGACCGTCCTGCCTGGCGGGGCCGCCAAGCCCCAGATGTGCCGGGTGACAGCATGTGGCAATGAGCGGTGAGCTGGAACTGCGGCTCGTTGGCGAGGATGACCTTCCGCTGCTCGAGGCCCTCACCCAGGACCCGGCGACGACCGGCGAGTTCCAGTGGTTCGGCTGGAACGATCTCCGGCGCTGGCGGCGAAGCTGGCAGGAGAACGGCCTGGTCGGTGCGGACGGCGGAACGCTCGTCGTCGTCAGCGGCGATGACCGGCTCGGTCTGGTCAACTGGCGGCGCCGCCAGACCACCGCGGCCGGGTACTGCTGGCAGATCGGCGTCATCATGCGGCCAGAGGCTCGCGGTCACGGCCACGGAACGCGGGCGCACCGCCTGCTCGCCGGCTACCTGTTCGCGCACACTCCTGTTCACCGGATCGAGGCCGCGACCGAAGTCGGCAACATCGCCGAGCAGAAGGCCCTGGACAGGGCCGGCTTCAGCAGGGAAGGCGTGCTGCGCGGCATCGGCTGGCGGGACGGCGCCTGGCGGGACGGGGTCGGCTACAGCCTGCTTCGCACTGACCCGAGCGCCGGTCAGTTCCGCGCGGCGCCGTAACCGAGCAGCGCCGCCAGCCCGAGCGCGCTGCGCGGCGCCCAGGCGATCCGCCAGAGCCCGCCGTGCGCCGCCGCGTGCGCCTCGTCCTGCCAGGGATGATCGTGCACGGGGCCGCCGCCGGTGTTCAGGTCGTACACGAGCAGCGCCGCCATCAGCACCCGGGTCGTGTCCGGCTCGAAGACCTCGGCGCCGAACCGGTGCGCGCCCGCGTAGGCCGCCGCCAGCGCGCGGTTCTTGACCACGGACCTGGTCCTGGTCGGCGGCGCGACGTTCAGCGAGACCGCGGTCCCGCCGTCCCGCGCCACGGCGGCCCGCCAGCGCTGCAACCTCTTCGCGAGCGCGTAGTTCGGCCCCTGCTGGGCGACCAGGCAGTCGCTGATGCCGGGATCGGCCCCCGGCATGTAGGCCCGGCGCAGCAGCCGGCCGCCGGACAGCGTGCGCAACGGGCGGCTCGCGAGCTTGACGGCGATGGGCCTGGCCGCGTAGGCCCCCGCGGACTGCGCGACCGCGTCGGCGGGCACGACGAACACGTCGGTCGGGGTCGCGAGGAAGGCCAGCGCCACGTCGTCCCTGGCCGCCAGCAGGCGCATCGTCAGCGCGTCCGCGGCGGCGCAGACCCGCACGTTGGCGGCGCCGTCGGCGTACACGTAGTTGCCCAGGACGACCGGGCCGTCCAGGTCGGCCAGCCAGTCCGCGATCTGGGGTGTCTCCGCGGTCAGGTCGGCGCCGGCCGTCCTGGCCAGATCGCCGGGCGCCGCCTCGCCACCGGGCGCCGCTCCGCCGCCGGGACCGGGGGCGGTCGGGGCCAGCAGCGTTCCCGCGCCCGACTTGGCCGCCTGGAGGACGCGCTCCCAGATCCGCGGCCGCGCCAGGTCGACGCCCGCGACCGTGGCACCCCAGCCGAGCAGGACCGGGAGCGGGCCGATCTCCGAGCCCGCGCCGAGCACGGCCACCGTCCGCCCCGGCAGGCTGAGCCACTCCGGGTGCGCGGCGACCTGCCGGACGGCATCCGCGCACGACGGCTCGATAATTCCGGCGCTCACCCAGGCATCGAGCCTGCGGGCCAGATCAGCGCCGCGGAGCCGTTGACCTCGGTAGGGCAGGAACAGTTCGCGTTCGGCCTCCGCGCTGCCGGTGACGGTCGCGGTGCGGAGTGCCCGCCGGGCCGGCCGCGTCAGCAGGTCACCGAGGTCGCGTTCCTCGCCGTCGGCCGCCGCGGCGCGCATCCGGCCGTGCACGGAGCCGAGCCCGTCGGCGGCAATCGCCAGGGCGGCGTCCCGTGAGGTCAGCCCCGCCTCGATGACCCGGCGGAAGTGGGCCAGGTAACCGGAGCGCCAGTTCGTCTCCCCCTCGGCGCCGAGCGCTCCGGCCGGGTCGGTCCGGCGCAGCGAGTCGGCGATCACCGCCCGGCCGAGCGCCGAGGTGCTGCGCCGCCCGTCGGCCGCGACCGGAAAGTCGACCCCGGCCGGGAACTCGAGCCCGGGCGCAGCCAACCCGCTGCCGGCCCCGGCGTCGCTGGAATCCTGATCGGTCATCGCGCCTGCCCTGGGATCGGTCCGGTGACCGTCCTAGTCAACACCCCTCGGGCGCGAGCGCCGCAACCCCCCTGGCCGCCAGCCCGGCCACGACATCCCCGGCCAGGAACCGTTCGGCCGCTGCCGACTGCCGCAGCGCGGCGTCCAGGTGCGCGAGCGTCAGCCCGCGCACGAACAGGTGCGCCTGCTCACCCGAGCACAGCTCGGAGATCGGCCGCATCGCCGCGGGCAGCCACGCCGCGTCGCCGGGCAGCGACATCGCCCGCAGCGCCTCGTGCACGCCCGCCACGTCGTCGAGGAAGTGCTGGTGGTCGGCGCGCCGCAGGACGAACATCCGCCTGGTCCCCGGCGTCCGGTCGAACAGCTCGCTGACCGCCTCCAGCGGGATCGGCACATCGTCCTCCGCGGCCAGGTACAGCGTCGGCACGTCCCGGCCCCACGCGAACGTGAGGGTCAGCGGCAGGATCCCCGGCCGCGGCCGGGAACTGCCGCCAGGCCCGAGCGCGACGACCGCCCGTACCCGGTCATCGGTTTCTGGCACGGCCAGCGCGGTCCAGCCGCCGAAACTGTGGCCGACCAGCCCGACCCGCCCGGGATCGAGGTCGAGCCCGGCCGCGCCGCCCCCCGTCCCGGCCGCTCCCTCGCTGAGCAGGACGTCGAGCAGAAAGCGCACGTCCGGCACCCGGCCGGCGATCACGGCGTAGATCCTGGCCGCCCGTTCCGGCGCGGACTCGTCCGGCCCCGATACCAGTTCCGCCGCGACCACCTCCGAGTGATCCATGGCCGCGACCGCGTATCCGTGACTGGCCAGGTGCGCGCACAGGTAGGCCGCCGACCTCCTGTTTCCGCCGCTTCCGTGAGCAAAGACGACCAGCGGCAACGAGCCCGTTCCCGCACTGTCGCCGGCCCGGGCGGGATGCCACACCTGGATCGGAAAGGCCCGGTTGCGCGCCGGGTCGGCCGCCTCGAAGGACCGCGTCCCAACGCCGAACGGCCCCGCATCGAACGGTGCGTACGCGGCTACCTCATCGCCTTCGGGCATCGGCTCATGACCCGGGCAGGCCGTGTCGGTACCCGGCTGACCGCCGCCCGCGACCGGTGGGCCGGATTGAGTGACAGCCATTTCCGGCCTCCTGTCGGCGCCCTGCCCCAGCGTTCATCGTAGGCCGTTGTCACCGCTGACCGGTCAGGACTTTTTCGCCCGGCTCGGCGCGACCCGCGGCGGCTCGTCGGGCTGCTTCGGGTAGACCGGCGGCCAGGGCGCGTCGAGCAACCCGCTGGCCCGGTCCCTGGCGTTCATCTCGAGCAGCGGCTCGAGCGACTGCGGGTCGTCGCTCATGCCTGCCCACGGGTCGCCGGCCTTCTTCAGC
>DASPZH010000260.1:0-7427 GCA_035636335.1 Streptosporangiaceae bacterium | reverse complement strand
GAGCACCAGGTCCCCGCCGGCCGGCAGGTCCTGGGTTCGGTAGTGCCTGGGCAGCAGCGGATGGTTGGCCGCCAGCCTCGCCTCCCCGGCGATGTCGGCCAGTGCTTCGCTCTTCACGATCGCGGTCGGCGGATGAACGTGATAGAGCAGCGAGGAATCGGACGAGAATCCCTCCTCGCCCATCAGTTCTTCGGCGTACAACCCGCCGCCTGGCCGCTCGAGGCGGGTATGGCGCTTTTTCGGAATCTCCCCGGACACCCGGTAGTACGGCATTTTCGTCTCCCTTCACGGCTCGATCACAGGGCAGGCGCGAAGATGCAGGTCGCTGGCCCGCTAGCCCATGGCGGGTTAGTCTGTCTCGCCGGGTAATTGGCATGGCACGGATGCTGGCCCGCCGCACGGATTAGCTGTGCGGCCAGTTCTCGTCTATCTTCCCCGACTATAGGCGGCAGGTCGTGGCGGCCGACCTGAGGCAGCGCGGCAGGAGGGAATGGCGTGGCGAGGAACAGCGATAACCGTGCGGGCCCGCTGGCGGCGCAGGAGCACGGCACGGCTATGGAGCTTGCCGTGCCGTCCGCCGTGGTCGACCGGGCGAGTCAGGCCGCACCCGGCCGGGACTCCGGGCGGGCGCTCAGGCTACTTGGACTGGTCGCGGTCGCGGTCGGCCTGGCCGCGCTGACGGCGGCTGCCTGCGCGCTGTCGTACTCGAGCATCCATCACCTGGCGACCGCGGCCGGCGTGTCGCCGAAGCTGGCCAGCATCTACCCGCTGATCTTCGACGCGCTGCTCGTGATCGCCGGCTGCTCGGTGCTGGCGCTGCGCGGCGCCGGGCTGGTCAGCCGCATCTACGGCTGGTTCTGCCTGCTCGTGCTGCTCGGCGGGCTTGCCGCGGGCGGGGCGGTGCACGCCGCCGCGATCAGGATTCCGCGGCGGCTCGCCGGCGTCGTCGCCGCAGTCGTCCCGTGGGCGATAGTGCTCATCGGCTTCGGCCTGCTGCTTGCCTTGTTGCGCTACGCCAGGCTCAGGCGACTCGGCCCGCAGCCGGATGAGCCAGCCCGGCTGGTCGCCGCGCCGGGGGCCGGGGTGAAGGCAGCCGACCAGGGCGACCTTGTCGTCATGGCAAACACCGCCGAGCCGCCGGACCGAGCGGCCGCGCCCGCCGAGGCCGTCACCGGCCCGTCCGGCGGCCAGCCCGCCGCCGACCTCGTCAAGGAAGCACGGCCGAGGCCGCCCGTGCGCCAGGCCGATATGCAGCTTCGCGCCAGGATCCCGAGGCAGTCAGCCGAACAGGCACCGGCCGGCCAGGTCACGGCACGGCACGCGCCGTTCATGCCGCCGGTGGGTCCGCTCCCTCCCACAGGGAGTCCGGAAAGCGGCCACCAACCCGACCCGAGTCCGTCCGGGGACCGGGCACCGAGCACCGGCGCGACGAACCCGGACCCGCCCCGCGGACCCGAGCCCGGCAGCACCGGCGCGACCAACCCGCTCCCGACCCACAGACCCGAGCACGGCAGCGGCGCGGCAGCCAGCCCGGCACCGGCCGGCAGCCCGGCACCGGCCGGGACAGGCGACGCCGACTCAACGTCGGCCTCAACGTCGGCCTCAACGTCTGCCGCGAGCACGCGGCCCGCCGACCTGCCCGAGGCGAGCACGCTGAACCCGGCGCCCGTCGTTGATGAGGCCGACGACGAGCCGGGCGAGCCGCCGACGCTCAAGCGCCCGCACAGCTCCCCTACCCCGCCGCAGGACTGACGGTCGCGCCGGAGGGCGGCGACACGACGAGCGCGGTCGCGATGGCGGCCAGGCCCTCGCCGCGGCCGGTGAGGCCAAGGCCGTCGGTCGTCGTGGCCGAGACCCGCACAACGGCACCGCCGAGCGCGGCCGACAACGCCGCCTGTGCCTCGTCCCGGCGCGCCGCGAGCCGCGGCTTGTTGCCGATGATCTGCACGGCGACGTTGCCGATCAGGCAGCCGGCCTGGTCGAGAAGCTGGCGGGTCCGCCCGAGCAGCGTGGCGCCGCTGGCACCGGCCCAGCACGGGTCGCCCGTTCCGAACTGAGTGCCCAGGTCGCCGAGCCCCGCAGCCGAGAGCAGCGCATCACAGATCGCGTGCGCCGCCACGTCGCCGTCAGAATGGCCGGCCAGGCCTGCCTGGCCCGGCCAGCGCAGCCCGGCCAGGTACAGCACCCGCCCATCGCCGAACGGGTGAACATCGACTCCGATGCCGACCTGCGGCATCCGACCGTCCATCGCCAGTCCGGACAGGGACCGAGCGTCAGGACGCGAGGATCTCGTCGAGCAGCGTCTCGGCCTTGTCCTCGTTGGTCTTCTCGGCGAGCGCGAGCTCGCTGACGAGGATCTGCCTGGCCTTCGCGAGCATGCGCTTCTCGCCGGCCGACAGGCCGCGCTCGCGGTCACGACGCCAGAGATCACGGACGACCTCGGCGACCTTGTTCACGTCACCGGATGCGAGTTTCTCGAGGTTGGCCTTGTACCTGCGCGACCAGTTGGTCGGCTCCTCGGTATACGGGGCCCGCAGGACCTCGAAGACCCGTTCGAGCCCTTCCTGCCCGACAACATCCCTTACACCAACTAGTTCCGCGTTGTCTGCTGGTACCCGCACCGTCAGGTCGCCCTTGTCGACCTTAAGGACGAGGTAGGATCTGTCCTCGCCCTTGATCGTCCGGATCTCGATCTCCTCGATCCGAGCAGCCCCATGGTGGGGGTAGACGACGGTGTCGCCGACCTTGAAAGTCATGTGGCACGTACCCCTTCCGCTGCACCTATCTTACCACGACGAGCAACGAACAATAGCCATGCTTGCTGACAAAGATGCAGGTCAAGGGCGCTTTTGCATGCTGTGACTGAGCGAGTAATCCCACCAAAGGACTGACCCTTGGCCCCGGCGATCCGGAAAGCCGCGGGCCCCGACGGCACTAGGTCGGGCGCCAGGCGAGCCGCCACACGATGATCCCTAGCTTACCGCCAGGGCACGACAACCAGGGCCACCGAGCATGGGCCGGCCGCGCCGCCCATCGGCAAGTCGCCGTCCGCGCTTACGCCGGCGAGCCGCCAGGCTCATACTGAAGGCAAGGGCTTGTGAGCGATCTTCCGGAGAGATACGCGTGAACCAGGGCGGTGAACCGGGACACGACGACTACGGCCTGCCGCGAGTAGACATCCAGGTCCCCGATGATGCCCGCGAGCTTTACCGAGATGTGCAGGCCTACCATCGTGAGCAGCGCGCCCTGCGGCGCCAGGAGCGAGCCGCGCGCTGGCGCACGCCGTTGCGCCGGAGCGGCATGATCGTGCCCCTCCTCGCCGGGTGCCTGGTACTGGCGATGATCGCGGGCATGGTGCTGACGATGTTCAGCGCGAACCCGAACTTCCCCGGCATCGCCGGGCCGTCGCGGGCCAGCCAGGGCACGGGGAATTCCGGGCCCGCGGCGGGGCAGCCGGGAACGGCAGGCGCGTCGGGCCCTGGCGGCCGGGCATCGGCCTCGCCGCCCGCGGCCGTGAGCGCCTCGAGCGGGCCAAGCCAGCCGGTCCGCGTCCAGCTTTCCGGCCAGGCGATCAGCGTGCTGGGCCCGGGCGTCCCGCTGCGCAGGCTCACCGGCGCGGCGCTGGCCATCGTCCCGGCCAGGTGCGGGTGCGCGACCGTGGTCAGGCGGCTCCTGGCCCAGGCCATGTCGGCCGGCGTGACCGTCTACCTCGTCGGCCGGCGCGGCAGCCTGACCGAGCTGAGCAGCCTCGCGCCCGATTCGGCCAGCGGCACGGTGGTGCTGGCGATCGACGTCGACAACGCGCTCACCTCCGCCTACCGGTCCAGCGGCCTGACGATCCTGCTCGTGGACTCGCGCGGCAGCGTGCAGGTTAGGCCCAAGGTGCGGCCAGGCTTCCAGATCGAGAAAAAGCTGGAGTCGCTCAAGCAGCCGCGCTAGCCGCGCCGCGGGTCACGACGCCCACCTCGGCCGACGGTCACGACACCCACCGCGGCCGACGGTCACGACACCCACCGCGGCCGTCACTGTGCGCGGTTGCGCGTAACCGAGCGGGCCGGCGCAGACCCGCGCCCCGCGCGCGGCTACGCTGTGCGAGGTCTGAGGCGTAACCGCCCACTGCAGCCGTGCACATGGACGACGACGACGAGGAGGCTCGGTGATCCGCAGCAGCCGCGGCGGCCTGGCGCCGCGCCGGATACTGATCGCGGCAGCGGCAGCCCTGGCGCCGCTGGTCGCCGGCTGCGAGGCGGGCTCCAACGCGCCGACCTTGCACTGGCACCAGCCGACCAACGGCACCTTCGCCACGGTCGGCAGGAACATCACGGTCAGCAACGCCTTCGTGCTCGGCGCCCCGATCGGCTCGGTCATCGCGCGGGGCCAGAACGCAGGCCTCTACCTAACCCTGGTCAACACCGGATCGCCGGACAAGCTCGTCGGCATCGCGGCACGCGGGGTCGCGCAGTCCGTGCGGCTTCCGGCCGGCGGGGTCAGCGTCGGCGCCCAGCAACGGGTGCTGCTCGCCGGACCGCAGCCGGCCGTCCTGCTGCAGAATCTGGTCAGGCCGCTCACCGGCGGCTCGGTCATCAAGATCACGCTGGTCTTCGCGAGGGCAGGCGCGAAAACCATCTCCGTGCCCGTCATGCCGATGACGTCGGAGTACACCACGCTCTCCCCCGCCCCGGCCCCGTCGTCGAGCCCGTCTATCTCCGCCCACGGCAACACTGGGCCGTCAGGGTCGCCCACGCCGTCACCGACCAGCTCCCCCTGACCAACCGGGCGGCCCGCTAGGCGCCGGGCTCGAACTTGTAGCCGAGGCCGCGGACCGTGATGATGTGCGACGGCCTGGCCGGGTCCTGCTCCACCTTCGCCCGCAGCCGCTTGACGTGCACGTCGAGCGTCTTGGTGTCGCCGACGTAGTCGGCACCCCAGACCCGGTCGATGAGCTGCATCCTGGTCAGCACCCGGCCCGAGTTGCGCAACAGCACCTCGAGCAGCTCGAACTCCTTCAGCGGAAGCTGGACAGCGGCGTTGCGCACCATCACGATGTGCCGCTCCACGTCCATCCTGACCGGTCCGGACTCCATCACCGAGGTGCCCGGCTCCTCGGCCTCGCCACGACGCCGCAGCACGGCGCGCATCCTGGCCACCAGCTCGCGGGAGGAGAACGGCTTCGTCACGTAGTCGTCGGCCCCCAGCTCGAGCCCGACGACCTTGTCGATCTCGCTGTCCTTGGCGGTCAGCATGATCACGGGAACGCTTGACCGCTCCCGCAGCGCCCGGCAGACCTCGCTGCCCGGCAGCCCGGGCAGCATCAGGTCGAGCAGCACCAGGTCGGCACCGGTCCGGTCGAAGGTGTCGAGGGCGGCCGGCCCGGTCGGGCAGACCGCGACCTCGAAACCCTCCTTACGGAGCATGTAGGACAACGCGTCGCTGAACGACTCCTCATCTTCGACAACGAGCACCCGCGTCAAATGACTGCCTCCTTGGCGGATCGGTCGGGTCCGGTCCGGACCGCTGCCCGGCCGCGGGTCATGAAGGCGCTCCCGGCCGCACCGGCAGTCGCAGGGTGAACATCGATCCGCCGCCTTCCTTGCTCGTCACGGTTACCTTCCCGCCGTGGGCCGCGGTCACGTGCTTGACGATCGCGAGCCCGAGCCCGGTGCCGCCGGTCACCCTCGACCTGGCCGGGTCGACCCGGTAGAACCGCTCGAAGATCCGCTCGAGGTCACGTTCGGGGATGCCGATCCCCTGGTCGGTGACGCTGAGTTCGACCGTGCTTCCGCTAAGCTGCGTCGAGACGAGCACCCGGGTCTTCTCCGGGCTGTACGCGACGGCGTTGTCCAGCAGGTTGCGCAACGCCGTGACCAGGAGTTCCTCGTCGCCCAGCACGGCCAGCCGCCTAGTGCCGGTCGAGGCGAGCCTGATGCCGCGCGCGGTCGCCTTCATCCGGCCCCGGTCGAGTGCCTCGGCCACGACGGTATCCAGGTCGACCGGCGTGGGGTCGGGGATCGGCTCGGCCGCCTGGATCCGCGACAGCGTGATCATGTCCTGGACCAGGTTCGTCAGCCTGTTCGCCTCCTGGCGCATCCGGCTCGCGAACCGTCTGACCGCCTCGGGGTCGTCCGCCGCGTCCTCGACCGTCTCGGCCAGCAGCGCAAGCGCGCCGACCGGGGTCTTCAGCTCATGGCTGGTGTTGGCGACGAAGTCCCGGCGGACCTCCTCGACCCGGCGCCGCTCGGTCTGGTCCTCGACCAGCAGCAGCACCAGTCCCCCGCCGCCCACTTCGGCGCCGAGCGGCGCTACCCGGACGGCGAAGCTGGTCGTCCTGCCGTTGAAGCCGCTCGTGGAGATGTCTATCTCGCCCTCGCGGATCTCACCGTCCCTGCGCACCTGACGTGCCAGCGCGAGCAGTTCGCCCACGGCGAGGTCGTCCTCCTTGACCAGACCGAACACGCGGGCCGCCTCGCTCGCCTGGAGTACCCGGTCATGGCTGTCGATGACCACCGCCGACGACGAGAGGACGCCGAGCACCGCGGACAGCCCGGCCGGCAGGCTGACCGGGCCGGGGTCGTCGGGCTCGGCCGCGGATGCGGCGGTGCCGGCCTTGGTGCTCATCGGCGCGCCTCCGGCACGGTGCTCATCGGCGCGCCTCTGCGGACCAGGCAGCCTTCGGGGCACGTCTGACCGCAATCACCCCCAGATCCACACATTGATGGTACGCGGAGCGCCGGCGAGGGCGCACGCGGGCGGGGCGCTGACCAGCATCAATTTCCAGAGTGTTCACGGGACCTCCCACCGGAGTTCATGTGGCGGGCGGCGGCGGGCCGTCGCCGCTTCGCGCACCAGCCGGGCACCATCCGCATTCCCGTTACCTGCCTACCTGCCCTGATTGCGAACCGCCTCTGCGGCCACCGCCGCCCCCTCGGGGTCGAGGTAGAGCCCGCCGCGCGTGACCGGCTGGTACGACTCGCCGAGTTCGTAGACCAGCGGGATCCCGGTCGGGATGTTCAGCGCGGCGATCTCCGCGTCATCGATCCCGTCCAGGTGCTTGACCAGCGCGCGCAGCGAGTTGCCGTGCGCGACCACGATGACCGTCCGCCCCACGGCGAGGTCGGGCACGATGGCGTCGTGCCAGTACGGCAGCATCCGCCAGACGACGTCGCGCAGGCACTCGGAGCGCGGCAGCAGGTCACCGGTCAGCAGCGCGTACCTCGGGTCGGCGGCCTGCGAGAGCGGGTCGTCGTCGGCGATCGGCGGCGGCGGCACGTCGTAGGACCGGCGCCAGGCCATGAACTGCCCGTCACCGAACTCCTCGCGGGTCTGCGCCTTGTTCTTGCCCTGCAGGGCGCCGTAGTGCCGCTCGTTCAGCCGCCATGACCTGCGGACCGGCAGCCAGGCCAGGTCCGCCGTGCCGAGCGTGGCATTGG
>DASPZH010000259.1:0-9016 GCA_035636335.1 Streptosporangiaceae bacterium | reverse complement strand
TGACCCGCGCGTGACCCGAGCCCGGCCCGGTCCGCGCCGCGCAAGCAGGACCGAAGGTCCCGCTGCCAGGACCGTTCGGCACCAGCCGGGCCGAGACCGATCTGCCTACCATCGTCGTGGGCGCTACTCTCCCGCCCATCGCGGCCTCGCGCGGTCGCGCCGCAGACCGGCACCATCGGGAAGGGGGCGTCATGCGACGGCTGAACCCGATCGACGCCCAGTTCGTCGACGCGGAAGACGAAGACCGGCACGCGTCGTTCGCGATCGCATCGATCGCGGTATTCGAGGGCCCCGCCCTGGTCGCGCGGGTCATGTCCGCCCGGCTCGACCGCGACTACCCGCTCTGGGAGTACTGGCTGGTCAAGGGGCTTAGCGACGGGCGGTGGGCGCTGATCTCCAAGATCCACCACAGCATGGTGGACGGGGTCTCTGGCACCGACCTGTACCGCGTGATCTTCGACGCCTCGCCCGAGCCGTCGCAGCCCGTGCCGGACACCGCGACAGTCGCCGCCGAGCCGTCCGCGCTCGCGCTGACCGCTCAGGCCGCCGCCGACATCGCGATGCTGCCCGTGCGCCAGGTCATCGCGCTGGCCGGCGCGCTGGCGAGCCCGGCCGAGGCAGCCAGGCAGGCGTCGGAGGCCGCGCGTGCCGTCGCCAGGCTGGCGCCCGCGGCCTGGCCGGCCAGCCGCTCGTCGCTCAGCGGCCCGATCGGGCGGCAGCGCCGGTATACCTGGGCCCGGGCCTCGCTCGACGACATCCAGGCGATCAAGCGCGCGCTCAGCGGCACCGTGAACGACGTTGTCCTCGCGGCGATCAGCAGCGGCTTCCGCTCGCTGCTGCTCTCCCGCGGCGAGCAGCCCGAGCCGCACATGGTGCCGTCGCTGGTTCCGGTGTCGCTGCGCGCCCCCGGCGAGGAGAACATCTACGAGAACCGGGTCTCCGTGCTCATGGCCGACCTGCCCGTCCACATCGCCGACCCGGTCGAGCGGCTGGCCGCCATCAGGACCGAGCTGGCGGACCTGAAGGCGAGCAACGAAGCGGCAGCCGGGGAGACGCTGGTCGCGCTCGGCCGGCTCACTCCCTACCCGGTGGCATCGCTCGGCGTCAGGCTCGCCTACCGCCTGCCGCAGCGGGAGATCGTCACGGTCACCACCAACGTGCCGGGCCCCGGGCAGCCGCTCTATGCGATGGGGCGCAGGCTGCTGGAGATCATCCCCTACGTCCCGATCGCCACCACGCTGCGGACCGGAGTCTCGATCTTCTCGTACTGCGGCCGCGTGACATTCGGACTTACCGGCGATTACGCTACGACACCGGATATCTCGGTACTTGCCCGCGGTATCGAGGCAGGGATCGCCGAACTCCTCACCGCGGCCGGGCAGGTGAGCAAGCCACGGGCGCCGAAGGGGTGACGATGCGTTCCCGGTGGACCGATATCGGCGGGCCCGTGCACTACCTCGACTTCGGCGGCCCGGCCGGGGCGCCGGTCATCGTTTGCGTACACGGCCTGGCCGGCTCGGCGCAGAACTGGGCCGCGCTCGCGCCGCTGCTCACCGGCCGGTACCGGCTGCTCGCGCCCGATCTGGCCGGGCACGGCCTGACCCGGTCGATGGGCCGGGCCACCAGCGTGGCCGCCAACCGGGCGCTGCTGCACCGCTTCGTCGAGTCCGCGGCGGGCGGCCCGGTGCTGCTGATGGGCAACTCGATGGGCGGGATGATCTCGCTGATCGAGGCCGGCACGGCGCCCGACCTGGTCAGCGGCCTGATCCTGCTCGACCCGGCGCTGCCGTTCGTGCCCGTGCGGCCCGATCCGCTGCTGACCGCCATGTTCGCGCTCTACGCGACGCCGGGGATCGGGCGGCTCATCGCCGCGAGCCGCCGCCGGATGCCCCCCGAGGCGGCCGTGGCCAATGTCCTGGCGCTGTGCTGCGCCGACCCGTCGCTGGTGCCGCCCGACGTGGTCGCCAGGCACGTCGAGCTGGCGCGGCAGCGAGCCGCCTATACCGAGGCGGGGCAGGACTTCGCCGCGGCCATCCGCTCGGTCATCGCCACCGCCGGTTACCTGCACGGCCAGGGGTACCGGCGCCGGATTGACGCGGTTCGCTGCCCAGTACTGCTGCTGCACGGGGCCGCCGACCGGCTCGTGCCGGTCACCGCGGCGACCGCTGCCGCCAGGACCCATCCGTCCTGGTCGGTGGTCATCCTGCCGCGCGTCGGGCACGTGCCGCAGCTCGAGGCGCCGCGGGAGTGCGCGGCCGAGATCGAGGCGTGGCTCGCCGGGCACGGGCCGAGCCCCGCGCAGCCCGCAGCCGGGCACGGTACGGAAGGGACAGGCAGATGACGTTCTGCGGCCAGGCGAACGCGTCGGCCTCCAGTTGCCGAACATCCCGCAGTTCCTGGTCGCGTACTTCGGGATACTCAAGGCGGGCGGCGTGGTCGTCCCGCGAGTTCTGCAAGGAGCGGATGGCGGCGTACAAGTACCCGCGGGTGGTCGAGTTCCGGCACGAGCTGCCCAAGAACGCGCTCGGCAAGATCCTCAAGAACGAACTCGTTCCCGGCTAAGGCGGCAGCGCGAACTCGTCGTCGTCATGGCCGGTGCTCGTGTGCTGTGCCCGCTCGCGCTCACCGGCCCGCCTGCTACGCCGGCCACGAGGAGGTCGTTGCGAAAACCGGCCCCTGCGCCGGTAAGTTTTTTCACGTATCGTGCAATGAATCGGGGGTCGTCGTGCATGCCCCCTGCCGACCACCGCGCCGAGTTTCCTGATCGCCTCTAGTGTTGTACCGGCCGAATAATAGAGGGTACTGTTTATCCATGTCGATCGCCATCGCCGACGAGCACCGCGAGCTCGCGAAGACCGTCTCCGACTTCCTGAGCGCCCGCGGTGCCCGCGCCGCCAACCGCGCGCTGCTCGAGGCCGACTCTGAGCAGCTCCCCGAGTTCTGGAGCGAGCTTGGCGGGCTCGGCTGGCTCGGGCTGCACCTGCCAGAGGAGCACGGCGGGTCCGGCTTCGGCCTGCCCGAGCTCGTCGTGGTCGCCGAGGAGATGGGCCGGGCGGTCGCGCCCGGGCCGTTCATCCCGACGGTGACGGCCAGCGCCGTGCTCGCGGCGATCGGCCCGGCGGACGCGCAGGCCACGCTGCTGCCCGGCCTCGCCGACGGCTCGCTTCGCGGCGCGGTGGCGCTGGGCGGCGACATTCACGTGACCGACGGCACCGCCTCGGGGCCGGCCGGCGTGGTGCTCGGCGGGCACCTCGCCGACGTGCTGCTGATCGGGACCGGCGACGACGTGGCCATCGTGGACCGCCGGGCCGGCGGCGTCTCGGTCACGGTGCCGGCCAACCTCGACCCGGCGCGCCGGGCCGCGCGGGTGACGCTGGACGGCGCCGCCGCGCAGGTCGTTCCGGGCGCGCGGCAGGTGCTGACCGACCTCGCGCGCGTCCTGCTCGCCGCCGAGGCGACCGGCGTCGCCGCGGAGTGCACGACAATGGCGGCCGAGTACGCGAAGGTGCGCGAGCAGTTCGGCCGGCCGATCGGGATGTTCCAGGCGGTGAAGCACCACTGCGCGAACATGCTGGTGGCCGCCGAGCTCGCGACCGCGTCCGTCTGGGACGCCGCGCGGGCGGCGGCGGGCGGCGGCGAGCAGCTCACCTACACCGCGGCGATGGCGGCCACGCTCGCGCTGGCGGCCGCGGACCTGTGCGCGAACCTCAACACCCAGGTGCACGGCGGGATCGGGTTCACCTGGGAGCACGATGCGCACCTGTACCTGCGCCGGGCCGCCGCCATCGAGGCGATCATCGATGCCGAGGCCGCGGCGCTTCAGGTTACGGACTGCGTGCGCCGCGGCGTCCGGCGCGAGAAGGCGATCGACCTCCCGCCGGAGGCCGAGCCGGTCCGCGAGGTCGTCCGCGAGTTCATCGCGCGGATCGCCGACCTGGACGATGACGGCCGCCGCAAGGCGATGATCGAGGCCGGCTACGTGATGCCGCACTGGCCGAGGCCGTGGGGCCTCGACGCGGGCGCGGTCGAGCAGCTCGTGATCGAGCAGGAGTTCGCCGCCGCCGGGATCAAGCGCCCGTCCTACGGGATCACGAGCTGGGTGATCCTCACCCTGATCCAGTACGGCACGCCCGAGCAGGTGTCGCGCTGGGTGGTGCCCGCGCTGAACCAGGAGGTGATCTGGTGCCAGCTCTTCAGCGAGCCCGGCGCCGGATCGGACGCCGCTGGGATCAGGACCCGGGCGACCAGGGCCGACGGCGGCTGGCTGATCAACGGCCAGAAGGTCTGGACCAGCGGCGCGCACCACAGCCGGTTCGGGCTGGCCACGGTGCGGACCGACCCCGACGTGCCTAAGCACAACGGCATCACCACGATGGTCATCGACATGAAGGTGGACGGCGTCTCGGTCCTGCCGCTGAAGATGGCGACCGGCAACTCGGACTTCAATGAGGTGTTCTTCGACAACGTGTTCGTGCCCGACGCCGACGTGGTCGGGGACGTCAACCGCGGGTGGACGGTGGCCCGCGCGACACTGGGCAACGAGAGCGTGAGCATCGGCGGCGGTGGCGGCGGCATGACGATGCCGCCGGACGCGTTCATCGCGCCGCTGGACGCGCATCCCGGGCGGCTGGCGGGCGGCGCTGGCCGTGTCGGCCGGCACATCGCGCGGAACCAGACCATGGGGGTGCTGAACCTGCGCAGCGCGCACCGGGCCGTGGCCGGCCGTGGACCCGGCCCCGAGGGCAACGTCACCAAGCTGCTGCTGTCCGAGATCGGGCACGAGGCGGCGGCCATCTTGGCCGCGCTGGCCGGCCACGACCTGGCGTTCCTCGAGGGGCCCGGCGCCCTCGGCGCGATGCTGGCGCTCGGGCACCGGGCCATGTCGATCGCCGGCGGCACCTCGGAGATCAAGCGCAACCAGATCGGCGAGCGGATACTCGGCCTCCCCCGCGACCCCCTGATCAAGTAGCGACACGGACCTGGACGCGGGCGGCATGGGCTCACCAGAATCCGGAGCGGCAAGCGCCGTCGCGTACCCCCTGCCGGGCCCGAACCCGGTTCCGGCCGGCGCCTACGACCTGCACGAACTCGGCTACCTCGAGCAGGAGTTCGTGCTGCGCGGGTCGGCGACGTCCTACCGCCTCGCCGGCGATCGCTCGCCAGACGGCCGGTGGGCCGCGCTGCCGCACCAGGCCGCTCCTTTCGCCACGCGGCTCATCGTTCGTCGCCCGGCCGGCGAGGCGGCGTTCAGCGGCACCGTTGTCGTCGAGTGGCTGAACGTCTCGGGCGGGCTGGACGCGGCGCCCGACTGGATGCTCTCCCACACGCACCTGATCAGGCGCGGGCACGCCTGGGTCGGCGTGTCCGCGCAGCGGGCCGGGATCGAAGGCGGCGGCCTGGTCGGCGGGCTGCACCTGAAAAAGGCATTCCCCGACCGGTATGCCCTCCTCGACCATCCCGGTGACGCCTGGTCCTTCGACATCTTTAGCCACGCCGGCCGGGCGCTGACCAGCCCGCGAACCGAGGCCGGGGCCAACGCCGGCCGGGCGCTGACCAGCCCGCGAACCGTGGCCGGCGCCGGCGTCGCGCCGCTCGGCCCGCTCAGGCCGGACCGGCTGCTCGCGACCGGTCACTCCCAGTCGGCCGCGTTCCTCGTGACCTACGTCAACGCCATCGACCGGCACGCCGCCGTCTATGACGGATTTCACGTGCACGGCCGCGGCGCCGACGGCGCCTGTATTGACCGGGGCTTCAGGCCCGCCCGGCGCCGCGAGCAGACCTCCGCGTCGGGCGGCGGGTCATCGCCGGAGCCGCCGCGGGGCGGCGAGCGGATCCGCGCGGACGTCCGCGTTCCCGTGCTGGTACTGCAGACCGAGACCGACGTCGCGCTGCTCGGCAGCGGCCTGGCGGACCAGCCCGACAGTGACCTGGTCAGGCTCTGGGAACTGGCCGGAGCGGCCCACGCGGACACCTACCTGCTGGCCGCCAGCCATTACGACAACGGACAGCTTCCCGCGGCCAGGCTGGCCGAGTTGCTGAAGCCGACCACGCGGACCATCGCGGGCGCCACCGACTTCCCGATCAACAGCGGACCGCAGCAGCACTACGTGGCCTGCGCGGCCATCGAGCATCTCAACGCGTGGGCGGCCGACGGAACGCCTCCGCCGGCCGCGCCCCGGCTCGACGCGAAGCCGGGCGGAGGCGACTTCCACCGTGACTACTACGGGATCGCCACCGGCGGCATCCGGACCCCGTGGACCGACGTTCCGGCAGCGACGCTGTCCGGGCTCGGCCAGAGCGGCAGTTTCTTCGCGTTTCTCTTCGGCACCACCGACGAGATAGGCCTGGACGAGCTGAGCCGCCTCTACCCGGGCGGTCCCGCCGACTACCTGGCCAGGTTCGAGTCCGCGCTCGACTCCGCCATCGCGGGCGGCTTCCTGCTCGCCGAGGACCGGGCGGAGGCACTGGGACTGGCCGGCGCCGCGTTCGCGTAGGGCGGGACACGCGCCCCGCGGCGACCAGCCCCTGGCCCAGCCGCCCAGCCGCCCGGGGCCGGCCACGGGGTCTCGTTAACGCATAAAGGTGGCGAGCTCGTCGAGGTGAGCTCGCATCCGGTCCCTGGCCAGCTCGCGGTCGCCGGACTCCACCGCCGCGGCGATCCGCTCGTGCGTCCTGAGTACCTCGGCCCGGGTCGGCTCGCGCGCCCCCGGCGCGAGCCGCTCGACCCGATGCAGCGCGCTGAGCCTGATCAGCACGAGCGCCACGAGTTCGAGCACCCGGTTGCGCGCGGCGCCCGCCACCGCGGCATGCAGGTCACCCGCCGCCTCGTCCTGCTCCTCGCCGGGAACGGCCGGCTCCCGCTCGATCGCCGCCCGGATGCATGCCGTCCCAGGCGCGTCGATCCTGGCGGCGGCCAGCCCGACGAGTTCGACCTCGACGCCGGTGCGCAGCTCGGCCAGGTCGGACCGGCTGACGCCGCGCCGGGCCAGGTAGATCGCCGCGACCTCAGTCACCGCGCTCGCGCTGGGTTCACTCGCGATTAGCCCGCCGCCCGGCCCGCGGCGCATCCGGGCGGTCTGGTGGTGCTCGAGCAGGCGGACCGCCTCCCGCAGCACCGCGCGGCTGACGCCCTCCTGCTCGATCAGCTCCTTCTCGGTCCCGACCAGCTCGCCGGGCGGTATCCGGTCGCCGACGATCCTCAAGGTGATCCGCCGGGCGACCGCCTCGGCCCGCTTGCCGTTGCTGAACTCCCCGAGCACGACGACGTCGCCGGGCAGCAGATCGCGAGCCGACCGGCGACGGCGCAGCAACTCGCCCTCGGCCTCCAGGTGCTTGCGCATCCGGCGCCTGGCGAGCCCGGAGTCACCCGCGATGAGGGCCTCGGCGATCCGGGCATGCGCGTGCGCGGTCTCGCCGCCGGCCGCCGGGCCGGGGCTCTGCCAGTCGGTCGAGTACAGCATGGCCACCCGGCTGAGCACGTCGACGAAGAGCTCGAGTACCGGGTTCCGCGTGAGCGAGGCCAGCAGTGCGTGCAGCGCGCGGGAATCTGTGGCCAGATCGGGGTCGCCTCCGGACAGAAACGAACGCATCCGGGTCAGGTCCGCCTCCTCGAGCCGGCCCGGTGCCAGGTCGGTGACGATTTCCTCGAGCACGAGGCGAGCCTCGAGCAACTCGTCGAGCCTGGCTTCCACCCGGTACAGGTACAGCACGACCGCGCCGATGACCGCGTCCACGGTCGGCTCGGTGATCACCAGCCCGCCGCCGGGACCGCGTCGCGTCCGCGCGACCTGCTGGTGCTCGACCAGGCGGACCGCCTCGCGGAACACCGCACGGCTGACCCGGTAACGCGCGAGCAGGTTGGCCTCGGATCCGAGCAGCTCGCCGACCGGCCAGCCCATCGCCATGACGTCGCCGACGATCTGGTCTGCGACCTGCGCGGCGAGCTTAGAGGCAGGGCCCGGCCGCGGACGCGCGGGCACGTCGTCCCGCGCTGCGGCCGCGCTGCTCGCCATCCGCACAGGCTATCCCGGTACGCGGCGTCCGCCCCCCAGCTTGACCGCGGCACGGCACGGGCTAATGACCGCCTCCGGCGGGGCCAGCTACGGCAGCCGCTCGAACCTGGGCGGCCGCCGTTCGACGAACGACCGGACTCCTTCGCGGAAGTCGGGACGCCCGAAGCTCTCCAGCATGAGCCCGCGCGCCTCGCGTTCGGCCGCGAGCAGGCCGGCGTGCACCTGCTGGTAGACCTGCCGCTTCATGACCGCCATCGAGGCCGGGGACGACGTCGCCGCCAGGTCCCGCACGTACTGCCGTGCGTGCGCCAGTACCTCATCACCCGGCAGCGCCGCGTTCACCAGGCCGAGAGCCGCGGCCTCGGTACCGGTGACCTTGCGGGAGGAGAACAGCAGGTCGAGCGCGGCCGCCGGGCCGACGAGGCGCGGCAGCAGCCAGCTTATGCCCCACTCGGCGATCAGCCCGCGCTGCGCGAACGCGGTGAGGAGCACGGCATCGGCGGCCATGAAGCGCAGGTCGCAGGCCAGCACGATGGGCACGGCCATCCCGGCGACCGGCCCGTTGATCGCCGCGATTACTGGCTTGGGCACCGACAACAGGTAGGTGTGCGTCCCGGCGTGCAGGTCGTCGCCGAAGGACGGGTCGCCGGGCCCGGACGCGAGGTCATCGGGCAGGCCAGGACCTGCGCTGTAGTCGCCGTCGCTGACGGCCGACAGCCGGCTCATGTCGGCCCCGGCGCAGAAGCCTCGCCCGGCGCCGGTGAGCACGATCCCGACCACACGCGGATCACGCTCCGCCTGGGCGACCGCGTGCCGCACCTCGGCGCCCATCAGGTCGGTCCACGCGTTCAGCGACGACGGCCGGTTGAGCGTAATGGTCGCGACCGGGTCGTCGACCTCGAACAGGATCTCCTTGTACACGCCCACGTGGTGCTCCCTGCGGCCCGGCCGGTGCTGTCCCGGCCATTTAGGGGCGAAGCACTGCCCGCCGTCAAGGCGGATGC
>DASPZH010000258.1:0-8696 GCA_035636335.1 Streptosporangiaceae bacterium | reverse complement strand
GCGTACAAGAGAATGTTCGCGTCGACGATCACCGGCGGTCCTCGGTGTCGAGCAGGTCGAGCGTCTCGGCGACGTTCGAGACGTCTACCCGGAGCCCGAGCGCGCGTGTCCGCTGCCGGAATGGACTACGCTCCGGCCTTGCCCGCAGCCCTGCCCTGGCGAGCTGGTTGACGGCCTCGCTGAGCCCTATGTTCCGCTCGGCTCGCAGCCGCTCGGCGGCAGCGGCGACGTCCGGGTCGAGATTTACGGTCGTCCTCATGCTTCAACTGTAGCATCACTGATGCACACATGCGCGCATCAGTGATGCGGCAGACCGGGCCGCCGGGACGGGTCATCGTCAGAAGGTCGCCGTGTGACTGCCCGGGCGCGCTGTCCCACCCGGCCCGCCGCGGTCGCTGACCGGTCTAAGTTACTCTTCGGTAATGGCTGGCTCGCCGGACGTGCTTGTCGGTAGCGGGACGCGACCGCGGCCGGCGTACGCTGGCACCCAACGCCGTCCCCGGAGGTCGACTTGGCGCTGCGGATCATCATCGGACTCGCCCTGACCGTGGTCGCCGCGGCGATCGCGGGCAATCGGCTGTGGTGGCTCTACCGGCTCGCCACGAGCGGGCAGCCGGCCCCCGAGCGGATCGCCGCACTCAGAGAGCACCCGGGCCGCGGCGCCGCGACCGAGGCCACCGAGGTGCTCGGCCAGCGCAAACTCCTCCAGTGGACCGTGCCAGGCATCGCCCACTTCCTGACCTTCTGGGGCTTCACCATCTTGCTCCTGACGATCATCGAGTCCTTCGGTGACCTGTTCAGCAAGACGTTCGCGCTGCCCTGGATCGGGCACTGGGCGTTTATCGGGTTCATCGAGGACCTGTTCGCCGTCGCGGTCCTGGTCGGGATCGGTACCTTCGCCGTGATCCGGCTGCGCAACAATCCCAAGACCGAGGGGCGCCAGTCCCGCTTCTCCGGCTCGCACACCGGCGCCGCGTGGCTCGTTCTGCTGATGATCTTCCTGGTCATCGCGACGCTGCTGCTGTACCGAGGCGCGCAGGCCAACACCGGCGACTTCCCCTATCCGCACGGCGCGTTCGCGTCCCAGGTCGTCGGCCACTGGCTCGCGCCGCTGGGCAGCGGCGCGAACATGGCGCTCGAGACCACGTTCGTCATCCTGCAGCTCGCCGTCGTCCTGGGTTTCCTCGTTCTCGTGACCTACTCCAAGCACCTGCATATCTTCCTGGCGCCGGTGAACGTGCTGTTCTCGCGCCGCCCGGACGGCCTGCGCGACCTGCAGCCGATGCGCTCGAACGGCAAGGTGCTCGACTTCGAGGAGGCCGACCCGGACGCCGACGTTTTCGGGCTCGGCAAGATCGAGGACCTTTCCTGGAAGGGCATGCTGGACCTGGGCACATGCACCGAGTGCGGGCGCTGCCAGTCGCAGTGCCCGGCGTGGGCCACCGGCAAGCCGCTGTCGCCGAAGATGCTCATACTCGACCTGCGCGACCACGCGTTCGCCAAGGCGCCCTACCTGCTGGCCGCCTCCGACGAGGCGCGGCAGGCGCTGCCCGACGCGGTCAAGGCAGAGGCGCAACGGCCCCTCGTGGGGACCGCCGACGCGAATGGCGTGATCGATCCGGACGTGATCTGGTCGTGCACCAACTGCGGCGCGTGCGTGAACGAGTGCCCGGTTGACATCGAGCACATCGACCACATCGCGGAGATGCGCCGCCACCAGGTGCTGATCGAGTCCGAGTTCCCGACCGAGGCGTCGGGGATGCTGAAGAACCTGGAGAACAAGGGCGACCCGTGGGGGATGGGCCAATCCAAGCGGGCCGAGTGGATCGGCGAGCTCGACTTCGACGTGCCGGTCGTCGACGGCGCGATTGGCGATGACGTGGAGTACCTGTTCTGGGTCGGCTGCGCCGGCGCGCTCGAGGACCGGGCCAAGAAGACGACCAAGGCGATCGCGACGTTGCTGCACACGGCGGGAGTCTCGTTCGCGGTGCTCGGGCCCGCCGAGACCTGCACCGGCGACCCGGCCAGGAGGATGGGGAACGAGTTCGTCTTCTCGATGCTCGCTCAGCA
Organism: Streptosporangiaceae bacterium; assembly: GCA_035636335.1. Classification (GTDB taxonomy): domain Bacteria; phylum Actinomycetota; class Actinomycetes; order Streptosporangiales; family Streptosporangiaceae; genus Chersky-822. Next base: position 6,626 of record DASPZH010000258.1, on the reverse strand, counting down.
GAACGTGGAGACCCTGAACGAGGCGGGCGCACGCAAGATCATCGCGAGCTGCCCGCACTGCTTCAACGCGATCTCGAACGAGTACCCGCAGCTTGGCGGGGACTACGAGGTGATGCACCACACCCAGTTGCTGGCCCGGCTGGTCGCCGACGGCAAGCTGACTCCGGTCACCCCGATCGAGGAGAAGATCACCTACCACGACCCGTGCTTCCTGGGCCGGCACAACAAGGTCTACACGCCGCCACGGGAGATCATGGAGCAGGTGCCGGGGATCAAGGCGCAGGAGATGCCCCGGTGCAAGGAGCGCGGGTTCTGCTGCGGGGCCGGCGGGGCCAGGATGTGGATGGAGGAGCGGATCGGCAAGCGGATCAACGTCGAGCGGATCGAGGAGGCGCTCGGCACCGACCCGGACACGATCTCGACCGGCTGTCCGTACTGCCTGGTCATGCTCGGCGATGCGATCAGCGCGAAGAAGGGCTCGGGCGAGGCCAAGGAGTCACTCGAGGTCGTCGACGTGGCGCAACTGCTCGCCAGGTCGGTCGCCAAGCCCGAGTCGCCCCGCGCCGCCGGGCGGCCGGCGGGGCCCGCGGGCCCAGCGGGCCCGGCGGGGCCCGCGTCGGGCTGACCGCGGCGCGCATCCGGGCGGCCGATGGAAACCAGGCGGGCTGAGGCCTTCAGCGACGGCGTCTTCGCCGTCGCGATCACCGTGCTCGTGTTCGACCTGCTGCCGATCGGCGCGGGGATTGGCGGCGGCCTGGGGCACGTGCTGCTCAAGGAGTGGCCGAAGTACGCCGCCTACGTGGTCAGCTTCCTGACCATCGGCATCGTGTGGCTGAACCATCACACGCTGATGGCGCATCTGCGCCAGGTCAGCCGGATAATGCTCGTGCTCAACCTCGTGCTCATGATGTGCGTCGTCGCGGTGCCGTTCCCGACCGCCCTGGTCGCCGAGCACCTGACCGAGCACACCGGCGGCGGCACCGCGGCCGCGGTGACCTACGGCCTGGTCATGGTCGCGATGTCGGTCGCGTTCTCGCTGATGTGGCTCTACCTCGGCCTGCATGCTGGCGAGGTCGCACGCCAGCCCGACTTCCAGCCGTCGGTGCGGACCACGATCCGGTTCAGCGGCGGCCTCGTCGCCTACGTTGTGGCGACCCTGGTCGCCCTCGTCTCGCCGGGCGGCGCGGTCGCCCTGTACGGAGCGATAGCGGTGTACTACCTGTTCGAGCACCTCCCCGACCCGACGGCCGCCCCCGCCCCCCGCCCCGGCCCCCGCCCCTGACACGCGCTCGGCGACACTCCGCCCGCTTCCCCGGGCCAAATCTCACTTGGTGTGCGTTCCAGTCAATTTTCCGTCCGATTCGCGGCTTTTGCGGCACCCAAACGTGCAGTAAGTGCCGGCTGGGTCCGCTGCCGCGGGAGCCGCCGCCGGAGCTGTTAGCCGGCTACATCCGGTCGGGCACCGGGATGCCGAGCAGGTCGAGCCCGGCGAGCAGCACGTTCAGGGTGAGCGACGCCAGCGCCAGCCGCGAGTTCCTGAGCATTGGGCTGCCTGCTTTGAGCACCGGGCACTGCTCGAAGAAGGTGGTGAAGTCGCTGGCCGTGTCGAACAGGAAGCCGGCGAGCCGGTGCGGCTCTGCGGTTAGCGCGGTCTCGGCGACGGCAGGGCCGAATCCCAGCAGCCGCAGCGCCAGCGCCCGCTCGGCGGGCTCACCGAGCGTAATCGGCCCCGTTACCTCGGCCTGATCCACTCCGCCCCGCCTGAAGATCGACCTGATCCTGGCCGTCGCGTACTGAAGGTAGGGCCCGCTGTTGCCGGTCAGCGAGAGCATCCGGCCGAAGTCAAGCACGTAGCTCGAGTCCCTGGCCACCGACAGGTCCGCGTACTTCAGCGCGCCGATGCCGACCGCCTCGGCGATCTGGGCGCGCAGTTCCGGATCGTCGTACCTGTCCTTGATAACCTCCTCGGCCCGCGACACCGCCTCGTCGATGAGGTCGATCAGCTTGACCGACTTGCCGGTCCGTGACCTGAAGCGCTTCTTGTCGGCGCCGGTCACCATGCCGATCGCCGCGTGCTCGGCGACCACGGTGTCGGGCAGCCAGCCGGCCTGGCGGGCGACGGCGAAGACCATCGCGAGGTGCTGCGACTGCTCGGAGCCGACGACGTAGGTGATCCGGTCGGCGTGCAGGCCGGCGACCCGGTACCTGATCGCCGCCATGTCGGTCGTGCCGTAGCCGTAGCCGCCGTCGCTCTTGCGCAGGATCAGCGGCAGCGGCTTCCCGTCCCGCCCGGTGAATCCGGCCGGGAACGCGCACAGCGCGCCGTCGCTCATCGTCGCGATTCCGGCCCGCTCCAGGTCGCGGCAGACGTCGTCGAGCATCGGGTTGTAGAAGCTCTCCGGCGCGGAGTCGGCGTCGGTGAGCGTGACGCCCAGCCGCCGGTAGATCGCGTTGTAGTACTGCTCGGTGTCATCGACCAGCATCCGCCACAGCCGCAGCGTCTCGGCGTCGCCGGCCTGGAGGGCGACGACCCGCTGGCGTGACCGGTCGGCGAAGGCCGGGTCTGCGTCGAACTTGACCTTGGCTGCCTGGTAGAAGGCGTTGATCTCGCCGGCCGCGAGCTGCGCGTAGGCGGCCTCCTCGCCGATGTCGATGAGGTGCTCGAGCAGCATGCCGAAATTGGTGCCCCAGTCGCCGATGTGGTTCGCGCGGATCACGTCGTGGCCGAGCCGCTCGAGCACGCGGACGAACGCGTCGCCGACGATGGTCGTCCGCAGGTGGCCGACGTGCATCTCCTTGGCGACGTTCGGCGAGGAGTAGTCGACCACGACCCGCTGCGGATGCTCGCTCAGGCCAACGCCGAGCCGCGGGTCGCGGAGCTGGGCGGTCGCCGCCTCCCCGATCCAGGCGTCCCGCAGCGTGATGTTGATGAAGCCGGGGCCGCTGACCTCGGCACGCTCGGTCATGGGCGCCTCGGCCAGGTGACCGGCGATAAGCCCGGCGACCTCCCTCGGCGGCCGGCCGAGCCGCCTGGCCAGCGCGATCGCGACGTTCGACTGGTAGTCCGCGAACGTCGACGGGCGGACGAGCGGGTCGGTGCCCGCGAAGCCGGCCCCGAACTCAGCGGTGAGCGCGGCGCTCACGTCCGCCGCCAGCGCGGCCTGCAGATCGGTCATGCTTCAGCCTATCGAGCGCGGGCAAGCCATTAGCGCAATGAGTTAACGCAGCCGTGCCCGTGCCTCTGGGCCGGCCGGGCGCATCGGGCACGACGCCCCGATCGGCCCGGGCGGACGCGGGTCACGGCCGGCGCAGGCGATAGCCCGGCCGGTGCGGGCCGAGCCGCTCCTTGATCCGCTCGGCCGTCGTCTGGCCACGGGCCAGGCCGGCGGCCAGGCGGCAGGCCGCCGCGGCACCGCGCTCGGTCGAGGAGCCGTGAGCGATAACGACCGTACCCTCCAGCCCGAGCAATGCGGCACCGCCGTAGGTCTCCGCGTCGAACCGCCGCCGCAGCTCGCGCAGTTCCTTGCGCCGCAGCAGCGCGCCGAGCCTGGTCATGCGCGACGCCCCGAGTGCGGACCGGAACTGGGCGGCAGTGAAGGCGGCCGTTCCCTCGACCGTCTTCAGCGCGACGTTCCCGGTGAAACCGTCGGTCACGATCACGTCGACCTTTCCGGCCATAAGATCGCAGCCTTCCACGTTGCCCGCGAAGTTGACCGGGGCCGCTCCGTGGGCCGGCTCGGCGCTGAGCAGTTCGTAGGCGCGCCTGGTCAGCTTGTTACCCTTGCCTGGCTCGGCGCCGATCGACAGCAGGCCGACCCGGGGGCTGGCGATCCCGAACGCGACCTCGGCATACGCGGAACCAAGCTGCGCGAACTGGGCGAGCATCTCCGGCCTCGGGTCCACGATCGCGCCGGCGTCGACCAGGACGGTCGGGGTGGGCTGTGTCGGCAGGGCGACGGCGATCGCGGGGCGCAGCACCCCGGCCAGGTTGCGCAGCCGTAGCCTGGCGATGGACACGACCGCAGCCGTTGATCCCGCCGAGACCACGGCGGTCGCCTGGCCGAGGTGGACGAGCTGGCACGCGACGGCGATGCTCGACCGCGGGCGCCGCCAGCTCGCCAGCGCGCCTTCCGCCATGGCCACCGAGTCCTCTGCCGCGACCAGCCGGACCTCGCCGATCACGCCGTGCTTGGCCAGCAGCGGGCGGACCTGCCCCGGGCGGCCGACCAGCACGACGCCGATGCCGTCCTGGCGGTAGGCCGTCACCGCCCCGGCCACGATCGCCGCCGGAGCGTGATCGCCCCCCATCGCGTCGACGGCTATGACCGGCCGAGAGGAGCTAGCCCTGGCTGGCCGGTAGCCGTCGACTGCGGCGCCGGGCTCACCGGCCAGACCCGGCAGGGGCAGGCCAGCCGAATCACCGGAACCGCTATCTGTCACGCGGGAGCCTGCGAGGCCTCCGGCAACTCGGCAGAGTCCGCCGTTTCGCCTCCGGCCCGCTGCGCCGGTCTGGTGCGCCGCTTGATGGCCAGGCAACTGAGCGAAGCGACGACAAGCAACGCGATCGGCATGATCATGGTCGTGTGCATGGCCGTCACGTACCCAGAGGAGAAGACCTCACCGGCTAGCTTGCGGATCTCGCCGGCCAGCGACGGCGAGGTTCCGGGCGGCAGCTTGACATCGTTCTGGCCTGGACTCGCGGCCGCGCCGCGCTGTGCCGACGTGGCGAACCCGGAAATGAAGTGGCTCCTGGCCTGCGGCGGCAGTGAGCCCGCTCGTTCGGCCGCCGCGGCCGGCAGCGAGACCGAGAGCCGGTTCTGCAGCAGGGCGCCGACGGCCGCCGTGCCGATGACGGCCCCGACCTGCCGGACTGTGTTGATCATGCCGGAAGCGGCACCGGCCACCCTGGGCTCGACGTTCCGCATGGCGATCGTGGTCATCGGCGCGAAGGTGCAGCCAATGCCCACCCCGGCCACGGCCAGGGTCGGGATGAAGTCCTGCCAGCTCGAATGGGGCGTCGCGATCGCCGCGGTCAGGCCGAAGCCGATGGCGAACAACATCAGGCCGGACAGCAGAATGTACTTCCCGCCGCCCCGGTCGGTCATGCGGCCGGCGACCGGCGCCACGAACATGGAGACGAAGGACGCCGGCGCCATGGTCAGGCCCGCCTTGAGCGCGGAGAAGCCGAGCGCCGACTGCAGGTAGATGGTGAAGGGGAGGAAGATGCCCATCATGCCGACCGACAAGACGCCAGAGACCCAGTTCATCAGGCTGAAGTTGCGGTCACGGAACAGCGCGAACGGCACCAGCGGCTCCCGGTCCTGGGTGCGCGCCTGGACCAGCATGAACAGCGCGAGCAGGGCGACGCCGGCCCCGATGACGACCGGGATAGAGATGAACGAGGTGATCTGGCCCCAGTTGTACTTCTGGCCCTCGACGAGCCCGTAGCAGATGGCCAGCAGCGCCGCGGTTGCCAGCAGCACGCCGGGCACATCGAGCCGGTGCCTGGCACCCACCCGGATGTCGGGGATCAGCACCAGCCCCATCGCGATCACCAGGGCGCCGATCGGGAGGTTGATGAAGAAGATGTACCGCCAGTCGAACGCGCTGACCAGCAGCCCGCCGAGGGTCGGGCCGGCGATGGTGGCGACGCCGGCGACGGCGCCCCAGATACCGAACGCGGCGCCGCGGCGCTCGGGCGGGAACACGGTTGTCAGGATCGCCAGCGTCTGCGGCAGCAGCAAGGCCGCGCCGACCCCCTGCGCGGCGCGAAACGCTATCAGCCAGCCGACGGTCGGAGAGAACCCGCAGGCGGCGGATGCGACCGTGAACATGACCACGCCCACGATGAACATCCTCCGCTGACCGAACAGGTCACCGAGCCGGCCGGCCGTGATCAGCAGGACCGCGAGCACCAGTGCGTAGGCGTTGATGACCCACAGGACGCCGTCCAGTGATGCGTGCAGCCTGACCAGCATGTCGGGTATCGCGATGTTCACGATCGTCAGGTCGAGCAGGGTCATGAAGAAACCGAGCGACATGACGATCAGGACGACCCACGGGTTGCCGCGGTACTTAGTCACGATGACCAAACCTCTCCTGGTCGGAGCCAGTGGGTCCTGGCCCGCCCCTAACTTCGCGTCCGCTCTGTCGCCCAGCGGACGGACCACGCCTCGGCTGCAGCGATCTCCAGGACGCTGCGTATTCCCTTAGCTGTGTCCTCGACCTGGAACTGCCGAAGAACTCCCGATTATGTGCTTGCGGGTCGCGCGCCGGACTTCGGGCGCTATCTCCGATGGTAGGCCCAGGCACCGACATCGCCGCCGGCCCCGGCACCTGCTGCGGCACGGCTGCGGCACGGCCGCGGCACCGGCTGCGGCACGGCGGCGGCGCCGGCCGCGGGGCGGCTGCGGGTGTTCCCGGGCCCGCGCGCCGTCCCGCTCGATCCCGCACCGCCGCCGCTGGGCCGGTGGTCCCAGCCCAGTTCAGGACGGCTCGCGATGGCACAGTATGCTCCCGAGCCATGAACCTGAACGGAACGGCAGCAATCGTCTCCGGCGGGGCCAGCGGTCTTGGCGAGGCCACCGTGCGCGACCTGGCCGCCGCGGGCTGCACGGTCGTCGTCG
>DASPZH010000257.1:0-6542 GCA_035636335.1 Streptosporangiaceae bacterium | reverse complement strand
TCACCAAGGCCGCGAACCACGTCCCGACGACTCCCGCGATGGCAGTGGGCGTAGCCGATCACGTCTGGACGCTGACCGAGATCGCCGCCGTTCTCGACTCAAACTGACCCATTACCTGTGCTTACGCAACATGACGAAAGTTCGGGCGCGGACGCGGCGCCGCGTCCGCTCGCCGGTCAGGCTCGTGCGTGCGCGACCGACTTCACCAGGTCGGCCAGTGACGTCCCGTAGCTGAGCCGTCCGCTGTCCGCCAGGGCGCCGACTACCGACTTGACCTCGAGCACGAACCGGGGGTCGATGTCGTCCCTGGCCTGGATGACCACGCCGGCCATCCGGCCGGTCCACTTGGTCTTCGGCCTGGCGGACTGGATGTCATCCAGGTCAAGCGCGAACGCGTACACCGAGCCGGCGGACTCGTTCAGCCCCGCGCCGCCTGCCGAGCCGTGTGTCATCATCCCGATCAGGCGCTGACCCGACATGACAAGCTGGCCGAGGTCCCCGGCCTCGGTGCCGTCGCTGAGCTTCAGGTTCATGTAGACCGCATATCTGATGTGCCCTGGGCCGGCAACCGTATTCTTAACCGGAAAAATGAGCAGCAGCGGTTTCCCGTCATTTCCGGCACCCATCCCGAAACTGACGCCAAGCTCGTCCGATTGCGACGGCATGTCCGATAGATCAAGCGTCAAATGGCACGCGCCAAACGCCACAGATCCTCCAGGAGGGACGGCCCACGAGGGCGAAGATCGTCGGCAGTCGTGGCATTATAGCGTGCAACGGATAGCCATTCGCGCACATTTCATCGTCTCCTCGCCCAGGCCAATCGCGACTGTCCGGGGACTATTCTTGGTCAGGCCGGACGCGCGAAGAACGGGGACTTCCCGAGCGCTCCTGGCCAGTCGCCCGGGTGCGTGATCCGGTTGCGGTCGCTGGCGATGTGCCCGGCCGGGACGTCCCGCGTCACGAGCGCGCCAGCACAGACGTACGAGCCCGCCCCGATATTGACTCCGCCGACCACAAGTGCCCGCCAGCCCACGAACGCCCCGTCTCCGACGACCGGCGCCGGCTCGGCGGACTCCGGGTCGTCCCAGCCCAGCGACGGGTCAAGCTGGCGGTGGATCAGGTCGCCAGCGATCCGGCAGCCCCGGCCGATGCGCGCGGAGTCGCCGATGTGGCCCTTGATCACCGAGTCGTCGCCGACGGTGGCGCCGATCCCGACCCAGGACCGGCTGGCCACCACGACCCGCTCCCCGATCGTGCTTGCGGCCTGGATGCTGACGTAGTCCTCGACCAGCGAGTTCACGCCGATCCTCACGCCCCGTCCGATGGCGGCGAACTGGCCGACCCAGACGCCGGCCCCGATGACGGTATCGCGGTCGGCGCTCACCTGACGGCCGTCGAGCAGCGGGCGGAACGGGCTGCCGACCACGGCGGTCGGCGCTATCTGGGCGGTCGGGTCTATCACGCACGCGTCGTGTCTGGTCATCTGTGTCACGCACCTATGTCGATGGCAGGAAGGTCGAGATACCTGGCCGCGCCGGGCAGGTCGTCGAGCACGGGCAGGCGAGCCAGGTGGTCCCGCCAGCGCTCGATGTCCGCCCGCCAGGCCAGGACGAACGAGAGGCAGTCAAGGTCGGTGATGTCGGCCAGTCGCTTGCGCGCCGCCGCCAGCGAGTTCAGGGCGGCCGCGGCGCTCGGCGCGTCGTGCTCGGCGAGCAGCAGGCGGTCGGCGATGTGGTCGATCAGCGCGCTGCGCCGTTCCAGGGTGCGGCGCCAGTATCCGGCGGTCGCGTCGGCGACCGCCGCGCCCTCGTGCAGGAGCCGGTAGAGCCCCTCCGCGATGACGTCGCCGAACTCCTCGGAGGCGGCCCGCCCGGCATGGGCGAACGGCCGGTACTCAAGCTGGGACAGCGCTCCGGCGACCGTGACCGACCGGCGCTGCGCGGCATCGAACAGGAACAGCCAGTCCTCGTTGTAAACCGGCGGAAACAGCGTGTCACTGCGGTCGACGTCGATGACCAGCGCGCTGCCTCCGGGAAAGACGCCCTGACCGCCCCCGGCCAGCCGGTGCGCGTGGCAGACGACCGAGTTGTCCGGGTAGTGCGCGATCCTGAAGCCGGCCGCCTGGAACCGCGACGTCAGGGTGGCGGCCCTCGCTACGGCGCTGGCCGTCATGTCCCTGATGTCGTCGTCGAGGAACAGGACCGTGCGCCAGCCGCGGAGCCTGGCCAGCAGCAGGCCGACGTTGCGCTTGCGCGCGATGTCGACGTGACACCCGGGCTCGGCCTCGGCACCCGGATCCCGGCAGGCCGGGTAAGCAGGCAGGGTGCCCGGGGCGGACGGCGGCACGTGGGTGACGAGAACCTCACCCGCCAGCGCCCGGCATTCGCGCCATGCCAGCGCCGCCTGCTCGGCCGTCGTGCACAGCACCACCAGCGCGCAGCCGACGTCGCCGGCCAGCGCGATGGCCGGACCGAGTGAGCGCGGCCGGATCGTCGGGACGACGACGGCGCTCGGGCCCGGCCGGCTCGGGCCGACCACATCCGGCGGTTGCAGGAGTGGCGCATGGGACTCAATGTGGAATGCGTCGTCCCCGACCCGCCCAGCGCTCACGTCCCAGCCCCTACTCGTCCCCGGCGCCGCTGTTGTTCCACTCGAACAGGCGGTTCTCCGGCTTGGACAGGTCGGGGGTCAGCGGGTCCCTGTGGATGACCGGCACCCGCATCACGACGCAGTAGGTGGACCCGGAGGGAAAGCGCGGGATGAGGTACTGCTCGTTCCGCTCGCGCATTTCCCAGTCGACGAAGCAGCGTGCCGCCCCCAGCACTCCCCTGGTCGTGATCCCCCCGCAGATTGTCAGCGTACGCCGCGGCGCCGACGGGTTCTCGCCCCGGGCGAAGTAGCCGACGTCCTCCACCAGGCTGTCGCCGACCTTGCGGTAACCGAACTCGCGCTCCTCGCCGTCCCGGTCGCGGACCACGATCGCGCCCCGGTCCGCCGGGTCACCGGACTCGATCGGGATCGGGAAGATGCGGGAGAACCACGGGCTCACCTTTTCCCAGCTCAGGCCCCCGATCAGGACGAGGTGGCTCGCGACGTCGCGCTGCCGCAGGTCCTGTGCGGCCATGATGACGACTCGGGACGTCGGGTTGTAGGACTTGATCGCGCCGTAGATCTCGATCAGGGCGTCGAGGTCGGCCAGATCCGCGAAGCGCACGTAGTGCAGGCTGTCCGGGTCCGAGCTCGGCGGCCGCCGGTCGGGCGGCAGCCGCGAGCAGACCAGCGTGATCCGGGAGCCGTCCGGAAAGTGCCACATGGACCGCGGCATCTCGGCGGGTGCCTCCGGACGGTAGAGTGCCGTCTCCCGCAGGCTGATGAGCTCTGCCTTCAGCTCGGCCAGGACGCTGCGTTCCTCCGGCGTCAGCTCGCCGTCGTCGAGCAGGCGAGCCCGCTGCGCGCCGCCCTCGAACGACCGGGGCGTGCAGAACAGCCGCGCGTAGGCGGCCAGCCTGGCCACGGGCACGAGGCGACCGCTCGCCGGATTTTCCCACGAGGAGATGGCGGCGGGGCCGACCGCGCCGACCGGGACGATCGCGCCGGCCGCGCCCTTGACGCCGCCGAGAGCATGGCCGAGATCGCTCTGCGTCAGCGGGACCGGCGCGCGTTCCCGCAGGTCGCGCAGGCGCCCGGCGAGCCGGACAGTGCCTGGGCTGGGCTGCTCGCCCGACATGGTCACTGCGCCTCCCTGGACGGCACGGGCCGAGTATTGCGTGATCGATAGTTCTCTGTACCCCTCACTCGCGAACTTCACCCAATCGTTACTCAGGCATCCGATGGCTTCCCGTTGAATTTTGTGATGCTACGCAAATTACACGTGGCTTCATGTGACTCTACGCGATACGATCAGGTTGTCCTGTCGGCACGCGAGTTCCCGGAGTCTCCGCCCGGCACTCGAAGGCCGGCGACGGCAGGTGAAGGAGAGAACCATGGCTACCACTCCCATGGAGGGTCGAGGCGACGAGCGCGCAAGGACGACCTCGGCCGACGTCGCCGCGTCGATCCGCCGCTTCAACGCGTCGAACAGGGCGCACGAAGACCTGTGGACCCGGACGCACCAGGCAGGCGACGCCGTGCGCGGCGCCGCCAGGGAGCGGGAGGCAGCGGTATCCCGTGCCCGGCAGGCGCGCGACTTCCACCTGGCGGTCCAGGCCGAGTACCCGCGCCGGACGGCTCCGCTGATCCGGCAGGTGCTGGTCGCCGGGGCCACCATCACTCTCGACTGGGTAGCGTGCTGGTTCGCCGCGCAGGCGCTGAGCGGCGGCCGGACCGAGACGCTGGTCTGGTCCGTGCTGTTCCTGGCCATCCTGGCCGCCGGGGAGGTCGGCCTCGACCACTACAGCGAGCGCGGCCGCCGGGCCTGGCTGCTGCTCGTGGCCGGCCTGGCGTCGTTCGTCGCGGGCCTGGGAGTCCTGCGGTTCCTCTACCTCGCGGCCGTGGTGACCGCCGGGGCCGCCGCCGCGGTTGTGGGCGCGGCGCTGTTTACCATCGCCACGGCTGGTTTCCTCGTGATCGGCTACCGGACGCTGCGCGCCGCGGAGCGGATTCCCTGCTGGCAGGCGCGCAGGTGGTCGCGGCAGGCCGACCGGGTGACGGCGGCGGCCGACCGCCGGGTGGCCAGGCTCCTGCGCGAACGCAACCGTCTCGTCGATGCCTACGTCAGCCGCATCCGGGTGGATCTGGTGAAGACCTACTCCGCTAGCAGCCTGCTCCGGCTTGAGGCGGCGTTGCGCAGCCACCTGACCGGACGTGACCCGTCATGAGGCCGACCGGACCGGCGGTTCCCGGGAGACTCGTGCGACCGACGCCGCGGGCTGCCTGGAGACGGCGGCTCGCGGCGTCGGTCGGCGTCCCGCTGGCGGTGTCCGGCTGCGCGTTCGGCGCCGGGCAGCAGCGCGACTCCCCGGTGACGGTCACCGAGCCGGATGCCCGGTCCGTCCTGGTAGCCGTGGTGTACCGCGCGAGCGCCGGGCCGTCGCTGGCCCGGCTGGTCGCCGCGACCGCCCGGCCGGGCGAGTACCTCGACGTCGTCCGGGCGGGAGCGAGCGCGACGGTCCTCGCCGCCGCCAGCTCACCGCGGCCCGCGAGCGTGGTCGTGCCGGGCAGGCCAGCGGCGCCCGGCGCCAGCGCGACCTCCTACCAGCGGGCCAGGTACCGCAGCAGCCTCACGCGATGGCGGGGCGCGCTGGCCGCGGCGAGACGGTCCGTGCTCACGCGAACCCGCGCCGCCCTGACCGCATGGGCACGAGCGCAGGACATCGCCGGGAAGGTGGGCCGCCTTGCCGCGCCCGTTGCTGCCCCCCGCTCCGGCCGGCCGGCTCGCGGCCCGCTCGGCCTGCCGGGCGAGTGCGCGATCGCGGCGAGCGATCTCGCCGACCTCGACGAGGGAGCCGGCGCCAGCTTCGGGAGCCGGCGCGTGGTGCTGCTCTACGTTCCGAGCCTGGACGGCGCCCTGCCGCCGGGCGAGCTGACCGGCGACGACGTCATCGTGGTCACGTCCTTCCTGGCCTCCGCGGGGGCCGCCAGCGCGGCGCAGGCGGGCCTGCTCGGCGCAGGCGCCGCGCGGGCGAGCATCCTCGGTCCCGAGTCAACCGCGGCCCAGCTCGCGGAGCTGGTGACCCTGGGCCTGAGCCAGCGGGCGGCCGCCGACATCCGGTCCGGCTCGGTCAGGTTCGGCAACGGCAGCGCGCGCCTGCCTCCGAGCGCGACTGCCCTGCTGGCGCCGCTGGTCCCGCCGCTGCGCGAGACCGGGGCGGTGGCGGTGATCAACGGCTACGCCTCCACGCCGGGCCGCGTGCGGGCCAACTACCTGCTCTCTTACGCCAGGGCTGACGCGGTGGCGCGCTTCTTCGAAGCGCACGGGATCCCGTCGTCCCGCCTCGACATCGTCGGTCACGGGGCCGATGACCTGGTTGCCGCCGGTCCCTCGGCCGCGAACCGCCGCGTCGTCGTGGTCGTCGAGGAACCGGCGGTCAGGCCGCGCGCTGGCGGCCGCTGACGCGGTCCTGCGGCTTCGCGACAGCCGGACCTGGGGTGCGCAAATACGGCCTGACCTGCCTGGACACCGAACAGCTAATGACCAGGCTTAGCCCGGCAACTCTAGCCGCGAGGAAAGGTCAGCGTTCCGCCACATAGGAGCCGCGCCCGGGGACGGTGCGGACGGCGCCTTGCTCGCGCAGCCATGCGATGGCCCGCCTTGCCGTTGTCCGTGCCACGCCGAACGAGTCCATCAGGTCCTTCTCTGACGGCACCGGCTGGCCGGGCGTGAGTTCGCCCGCCTCGATGCGCGCGAGTATCCACGCGGCGATCTGCCGGTGCGGCGGCAGCTCAGTACCGGGACGCCAGGGTCAGCCGCGGCCTGACGCAGACCCAGCTCGCGCAGCTGACCGGCGTCCCCCAGGCCGACATCAGCCGCATCGAGCGCGGCGCCGGCAGGCAACCCCACAGAGGCAACCCTGCAGCGCCTCGCGCACGCACTCAACAGGCGC
>DASPZH010000256.1:0-2139 GCA_035636335.1 Streptosporangiaceae bacterium | reverse complement strand
CGACGACGAGATCTGGCCGCCGAAGCTCTGGAACGCGGTCACCGCACCTTCGTACTTGTCGCCCTCGAAGGCCAGGCCTTCCTTCAGCTTCGGGTCTGCCTTCATGGCGGCCTGAGCATCTTTGAACAACTGCGCCGCCGTGGTAGGCGGGGTCTTGATCAGGTCGGTGCGGTAGTAGAGCCCTTCGGCGTTGATGAACCAGGGAATTGCGTAGATGCCGCCCTTGTACTCGCCTGTGGCCATCTGACCGGGGAAGAACGCGCTGGTGTCCGGCTGGAACTTCTTGAGGTTTGCCAGCCAGCCGGGACGGGCGAACGTGGATGGCCAGATCACATCGGAGGTGATCACGTCCGGTGTGGGTGACCCGGACGTGAAGCGCTGCGTGAGCTGCTCATATGCGACGTCGGAGGTCGGCGAGAGCGTGAGGATGCTGACATGGATCTTCGGGTGCAGCTTCTCGAACGCCTTCACCGCCGCCATGGTCGCCGTGCCCTCGGCGCCCAGGCCCTGCGTAGCGAACACGATGGTCTGGTTCGCGCTGGCGGGCACCTGCTTGCCAGCCGAACCACCGCTGCTGCTGCAGCCGACCGCGGCCAGCGATGCCGCCGTGCCGATCGCGACTGCCACGACCGATGCCCGGCGCCTGCGGGTGAAACCGATCCGCGTGGGACCGGTCCGGCCCGCGGACCCGGCGCTGGCAGGCCACTTGATCATCGTGGCCACCTCCTCTTATCTGGTCCGCGGACGCGGCGCCTCGCCGGTCCGCAGACGACTGTTAGTCCTCATTTATGCAGTGCAGGGATCTCGTGAGCCGCACTCGGGCGCGGTCGAGGTGGCGCTTCGGGAAGCTCCCTTCGGATCGGTCACGTTCCGGCGGGCCCCGACGTCGGGCTCGCAAGGCGGCTCAACCATTCCGAGCTGAGTCCTGTAAACCCGGCGATCTCCTCTTATATAACCACGCTTACCTTTTGGTAAGACCCTTCTTACCTGTCGTCGACGACGGCTGCTTGCCGTGCGGTCGCGTCCGGCGCCTTGTCCGCCGCCTGAGAGCCGGCGGTCAGGCCCAGCGCCCGGCGGCGGCCGGCCGGGTCGTGACGGGCGGCGCCATGGCGGCGGCGAACCCGGGCTTGAGCACCGTGTTGATCAGCGCGAGCCGCTCGTCGAACGGCGCGAACGCGCTCTTCATCGCATTGATCGTCAGCCACTGGATGTCGGACCAGCCGTAGCCGAACGCCTCGCACAGCGCGGCGAACTCCGACGACAGGCTCACCCCGCTCATCAGCCGGTTGTCGGTGTTGACCGTGACCCGGAACGACAGCCGCCGCAGCAGCCCGATCGGGTGTTCCTTGATGGACCGCGCCGCCCCGGTGTGCACGTTGGAGGTCGGGCACATCTCCAGCGGGATCCGCCGGTCCCGCACGAAGCTGGCCAGGCGGCCAAGCTCGGCTGTCCCGTCCGGCAGCACGCTGATGTCGTCGATGATCCGCACGCCGTGCCCGAGTCGCTCCGCGCCGCACCACTGGACGGCCTCCCAGATCGACGGCAGCCCGAACGCCTCGCCCGCGTGGATGGTGATGTGGAAGTTCTCCCGCTCCACGTACTGGAAGGCATCGAGGTGCCGGCTCGGCCGGTTGCCCGCCTCGGCGCCGGCGATGTCGAACCCGACCACGCCCTCGTCCCGGTACCGCACGGCGAGTTCGGCGATCTCCAGCGACCTGGCCGCCGTCCGCATCGCGGTCAGCAGCGTGTAGACCCTGATCGGCCGCCCCTCGCTGCCGGCCGCGAACCCCTCGAGCACGGCCTCGACCACCTGCTCCAGGCTCAGCCCTGCGGTGACGTGCAGCTCCGGGGCGAACCGCACCTCGGCGTACACCACGCCGTCGGCCGCGAGATCCTCGGCGCACTCGGCCGCCACCCTGACCAGCGCCTGGCGCGTCTGCATCACCGCGACCGTGTGACTGAACGTCTCCAGGTAGACCTCGAGTTTGCCGTGCTCGGCCGCGGCCGCGCTGATCAGCACGCCCAGCTCGGCCGGGTCGGTCGTCGGCAGCCCGGCGTACCCGGTCTGCTCGGCGAGCGCGACGATGGTCTCCGGGCGGAGCCCGCCGTCGAGATGATCGTGCAGCAGGACCTTGGGTA
>DASPZH010000255.1:0-4884 GCA_035636335.1 Streptosporangiaceae bacterium | reverse complement strand
GTGTTCATCAGCCGGGTGGCCGCGCCCGAGGCGGCCGCCGGGCAGCAGATCAGGGTCAGGAGGCTGGCCCCCGGAACCATCCCCGGCTAGCCCGGCATGGCACGCGAAGTCGGACAGGGCACCCCGGGCGAAGCCGCCGTCGAGGCCGCCGCGCGCGAGGCTGCCGTCGAGGCCGCCCTGGACCGGCTCGACCTGACGGCTAAGGTCCGGATCCTGTCCGGGCAGGACATGTGGTCGCTGCCGGCCGTGCCGCGGATCGGCCTGCGCTCCGTGGTCATGTCCGACGGCCCGGTCGGGGTGCGCGGCACGCAGTGGAGCGCAGCAGATCCGTCGGTCGCGCTGCCGAGCCCGACCGCGCTCGCCGCGACCTGGGACCCGCACCTGGCCAGGTCCGCGGGACGGCTGCTCGGCCAGGAGGCCAGGCGCAAGGGCGTGCACGTGCTGCTCGCGCCGACGGTCAACCTGCACCGCAGCCCGCTCGGCGGGCGCCACTTCGAGGCCTACTCCGAGGACCCCCTGCTGTCGGCGGCGATCGGCGTCGGCTACGTCACCGGCGTCCAGGACGCGGGCGTCGCCGCGACCGTCAAGCACTTCGTGGCCAACGACTTCGAGACCGAGCGGTTCACCGCGAGCGCGGAGGTCAGCGAGCGCGCGCTGCGCGAACTGTACCTGGCGCCGTTCGAGGCTACCGTGCGCGCGGCGCGAGCCTGGGCCGTCATGTCCGCCTACAACGCCGTCAACGGCGTTCCGATGACCACCAACGGCGCGCTCCAGATCGGCGTGCTGAAGGACGAGTGGGGCTTCGACGGCGTCGTCGTATCGGACTGGCTGGCGGCGCACGACACGGTCGCCACCGCGAACGGCGGGCTGGACATCGTCATGCCCGCCCGGGGCAGCCCGTGGGGTGACCGCCTCGCCGCCGCCGTGCGCGACGGCGCGGTCCCGGGCGAGGTCGTCGACGAGCATGTGCGCCGGGTGCTGCGGCTCGCGGCCCGGGTCGGGGCGCTGGCCGGGGCGCCTGAGGCGGTGCCGCCCGGGCGCCGGCCGGGTCCGATCGACGGCGCGGGCCTGGCCAGGGACATCGCCGCGCGCTCGTTCGTGCTGGCCGGCAACCGCGACGCCGCCCTGCCGCTGCGCGCGGAGGGGCTCTCGCGGATCGCGCTGGTCGGTGCACTGGCCAGGGAGGCCAGAGTTCTGGGCGGCGGCAGCGCCACCGTCTTCCCCGGGCATGTCGTCTCGCCGCTCGATGGCCTGGCGGCGGCGCTGCCAGCCTCGGTGACGCTGTCCTATGCGGTCGGCGCGGACCCGAAGACCAAGCTCGCCCCGGCCTGCGCCCCGAGCTGGACCGGCCTGCGGGCCAGGTTCAGGGACGCGGCCGGAGCATGCCTGCACGAGGTCGCGCTGGCCACCGGGGCCGGCCGGTGGATGGAGCTGCCGGCCGGCGTCGGCCAGGCGGAACTGGCGACGGTCGAGATCAGCGGTCTGCTGACCGCCACCGTCGGCGGGGTGCACCGGCTCGGCATCCGCGGGCTCGGCAGCTTCACCCTCACCGCCGCCGGCCGCACGCTTTTCGACGGCGAGATACCGCCGGACAGCGAGGACTTCTCCAGGCTGTTCCTCGCCCCGCCCGAGCTGCGGCTGCCACTACCGCTGGCCGAGGGCGCCGCGGTTGAGGTCTCTGTAGTCCAGCGGCTCGCCCCGGCACCGGCCGCGATGGTGTCGTTGTCCCTGGGATACGGCGCGCCGACCGGAACCGACGAGGAGTTGCTGGCCGAGGCCGAGCGCGTCGCCGCCGCCAGCGACGTCGCGATCGTCGTGGTCGGCACCACCGAGGAGGTCGAGTCCGAGGGCTTCGACCGTACCGAGCTCACGTTGCCCGGCCGCCAGGACGACCTCGTCCGGCGGGTGGCCGCGGTCAGCGACCGCACGATCGTCGTGGTCAGCGCCGGCTCGCCGGTCGAACTGCCCTGGGCCGACGAGGTCAGCGCGGTGCTGCTCGCGTGGTTCGGCGGGCAGGAGGCCGGGCGGGCGCTGGCCGACGTGCTGCTCGGCGTGACCGAGCCGGGCGGGCGGCTGCCGACCACCTGGCCCGCCGTCGCAGCGGACTGCCCGGTGCTGGCCACGGCGCCGTCCGCGGGCGTGCTGCGCTACGACGAGGGCGTGTTCATCGGCTACCGGGCATGGCAGCGGCGGCACGCCGCGCCGCGGTATCCGTTCGGTCACGGCGAGGGCTACACGACCTG
Source organism: Streptosporangiaceae bacterium (assembly GCA_035636335.1). GTDB lineage: Bacteria > Actinomycetota > Actinomycetes > Streptosporangiales > Streptosporangiaceae > Chersky-822. The sequence continues at coordinate 2,641 of DASPZH010000255.1, read as the reverse complement.
GGCCTACGAGCAGATCAGCCTCGACGGCGACCGTGTCGCCGTGACCGTGCGCAACACCGGCAGCCGGCCGGGCCGCGAGGTGGTGCAGGTCTACGTCGCGCCGGCGCATCCCGATGACACCAGGCCGCGCCGGTGGCTGGCCGGCTTCGCCGTGGCCGGCGCCGGACCAGGCAAGGCCGTCGGCGTCACCGTCGACGTGCCGGCCAGGACGTTCCAGATCTGGGACGGAAACTGGCGGACCGTACCCGGTGACTACCTGATCGAGGCCGCGCACAGTGTCGCCGACCGCCGCCTGTCCGCCGTCAGGACCATCTTGTGAGCCCGCCATCGGCGACCAGGAAATGTGCGAGAATTGGCGCGCAGGATCGCGGCCGATCCGCTGAGCTTGCCGTCAGCGAGCCGTTTCGAACCGCGCGAGTCCCCTGCGTCTGGTGTGGATGAATCCGCCATCTTGCCCGCTGCGGTTGATCGAGGCCGCCGGTGTCATGTCGCTGGCCACCGATCTGGCCATGGGTCAGCCGCTGGAGCATGGGCTGCGCACCGCGATCCTGGCCCTCCGGCTCGCTCAGGCCATGGGCCTGCCCGAAGACGATCAGGTGACCGTCTTCTACACCGGCGTCCTGCATTTCGCCGGGTGCACGGCCGAGAGCGAGATCGACGCGCAGTTCTTCGGGGACGAGATCTCGGCGCGCCCGCAGATGCTCTCGGCGATGATGGGCTCGCGGCGGGAGCTCATCGCCATGGCGACCAGGGTCGCCCACCCGGAGAGCGCTCCGTTAACGCGCGCCGCGCAGATGATCAAGTCGGCGTTCGGCGGTATCGCGGAGTTCCGCAAGTGGGCCGCGAGCCATTGTGACGTCGCCCGGGTGCTCGGCGCGCGGATGGGCTTCTCGGCGGAGGTCCAGCAGGCGCTGCGGCACCTGTACGAACGCTGGGATGGCAAGGGCATGCCCGGCGACATGCACGGCACGCAGATCCCGCTCGCCGTGCGGCTGATGCAGGTGGCCCAGGACGCCGACATCATCTGGCGCCATGGCGGCAGCGCGCTGGCCAGCCGGGTGCTGGCCGACCGGGCCGGCTCGGGCCTGGACCCCGAGGCGGTGGGGGACTTCCTGTCCGTCGGCGAGCAGGTGTACGAGGGTCTGGACGCTCCGTCGATCTGGGACTTGGCCATGCGGGTCGAGCCGGGCCCGCGGCCGGTCATCAGCGAGCAGCGGCTGGACGCCTGCCTGTCGGCGATGGCCGACTTCGCCGATCTGAAGAGCATGTGGACCGTCGGCCACTCCCGCGCGGTTGCCGGGCTGGCCGAGCGGTCCGCGGTGGTGGCCGGAGTTCCCGCGCAGGACCGCGGCCTGCTGCGCCGGTCGGCGCTCGTGCATGACATCGGGCGGGTCGCCGTTCCCGTGCACGTCTGGGCCAAGCCTGGCCCGCTCACCAGGGACGAGCGGGAGCAGGTGCGGCTGCACGCGTACCACTCCGAGCGCGTGCTCGACGCGGCCGACGGCCTGCGCCCGCTGGCCAGGCTGGCCGGCTCGCACGGCGAACGCTACGACGGGTCCGGGTACCACCGCGGCAGCCGGACCGGTGACCTGCCGCTCACCGCGTGGCTGCTGGCAGCGGCAGACTGCTACCAGGCCATGCGGGAGCCGCGCGCGCACCGGCCGGAGCTTTCGGCGGAGGCCGCCGCCGACCAGCTACGCCACGACGCGCAGGCGGGCAAGCTCGCGCCCGACGCCGTGAACGCCGTGCTGGTCGCCGCGGGGCAACCGCGCGATCCTGTCCCCCGCCCGGCAGGACTGTCCGAGCGGGAGTGCCAGGTGCTCGGGCTGCTCGCCCGCGGCCTGGCCACCAAGCAGGTCGCGAGGCAGCTCGGCATCTCGCCGAAGACCTGCGACCACCACATTCAGAGCGTGTACGGAAAGGTCGGGGTATCCACCCGGGCCGGCGCGACGCTGTTCGCGCTGGAGCACGGCCTTGTGTCTCAGCACGGCCTTGTGTCGCCCGGCTAGCCCAGGAAAGTCGGGCTGGAGCGAAGCCCGTTAGATCTCGGCCTGGCTAGATCCCTGCCTTTCCTATACGATCCTGCCTTTCCTGGCTGGTCCCTGTCCCCCCGGTGTCCCCGCGGTGTCCCCCCGGTCGCGGATTCCCGCAGACGATCTTGGTCCACGATGTGCCGTGGCCGCCATAGGGAGTTCTCCCGATTGCCGGCTTCCGCGCGCGCCTGGTTGAGTCGGCCCTGATCGGTCGGCGGAGGTGGTCACCGTATTAGTCGCGCGTGCACTGCAGCGGCAGTGGGAGTTCGTCCTTGCTGTCGCGCGGCGGTGCCCGCTGGCCAGGTATCGGGCGCGCCGGCGCGCCCGGCGAGGCGGCTGATGGCCGGCCTCAGGCGGCCGGCCGCCTACATCAGGATCGGCAGGGGCTGCGGTGCCGACACCCTGACCACCCAGCGGCTCGCGATCTTCCAGGCCGCCCGCGAGCACGGGTGGCCGGAGCCAGCGGTGTACCTCGACATCGACAGCGCGGACACCGGCCAGGCCGTGCGCATCGGCCAGGTCGCGAGCATTGGCCAGCTCGCCAGCATAGGCAGGACCGCCGGGTTCGGCCTCGGCACGGGTCAGGCGCTGGCCAGGCTGACCGCCGC
>DASPZH010000254.1:0-13833 GCA_035636335.1 Streptosporangiaceae bacterium | reverse complement strand
TCGACGGTGAGATGCCGGTCGCCGCCGTGCACCGGATGCGGTCGCTTCTGCCCGGGCTGACCAGGGGCGAGGGGGTGTTGGAGAGTGCGTTCGACCACTACGAGCGGGTCCGCGGCGAGATCCCGGTCCGGGCGCGGTCGGACCGCAACCCGCTCAACCGGAAGGAGTACCTGCTGCGCGTCGCCCGCGGGCTGCCGGGTTCTGACGCGGGCCGCCCGCGTCGCCGGGTGACACGAGAAGCAACGGATTGACTACCAGACGTAATCGCCGACTCCGCATTAATTAGCACCAATACCGGACACAATAGCGTTATGCCATTAACAATGCGTAGCCAAAGACGGGAGTATTACTGTTAAGTAGGATGTCAATTTCATAAATGACCGGCTGCGGCGGCTATGAACATGCTATATCTCATTAATCATAAGCTGCCCTGATTGATTTGACAGGAGGCCGCGGCCGATGAATCCGAGAGTCAGCGTGCCCGGTCAAGCCGCCTTGGCGTACTGAAGCAGGCGCCATGACCTACCCGGGGGCACGGGCGGTGTCCACGCTGGCGCCCGGCGACCGGCCGCGCAGTCGCCGATTCCCGGACGGTCCACGGGCCATTGACTCGGCGTCTGACTCGCCGTCTGAGTCGTCTGACTCCGGGCCCGGCGCATCCAGGGGCTACGCCAGGCACGCGCGCTCGATGTCGGCGCGGCGGCTTCGGCAGCGGGTACTCGCGCTGGCGCTGGCCGGGGCGGTGGTCGCCGTGGTGACCGCGCTGGCAGCGCCACGCGCGGTCCGGATGCTGACCAGGACGAACCCTGACCCGTCGCAGCGGGCGGCGGTGGCGGCACGCCATGCGGCCGTCTCCTGGATCACGCGGTGGGTTTCCGGCAGCGCCACGATCTCCTGCGATCCGCTCATGTGCGCCGACCTGCGCGAGCACGGGATACCCAGCATCCGCCTCGCGCGGATCCGCGTCGACGTGCCCGACCCGGAAGGCTCCGACGTCGTCGTGGCCACCGAGGACATTCGCAACCGCTACGGCCGCCGGCTGGCCGGGGTCTACGCCCCCGCGGTGCTCGCCAGCTTCGGCCGGGGACAGGCCAGGATCGATGTCAGGGTCGTGCCGAACGCCGGGGCCACGGTCAGGTACCGGCGTGCGCTGCGCGAAAACGAGCGGTTCAGGCGGTGGGCCGGCCGCGCGTTGCTCGGCAACCGGCGCGTCACCGAGTCCGAGGCGGCCGCGAAGCTGCTGGCCGGCGGCAGCGTGGACTCTCGCATTCTCGCGACACTTGCGCTGGTGGCAAGGATCTGCCCGGTGACCGTACTGAAGTTCGGTGGGGCCGCTCCCGGCGCGAGCCCTGGCATGCCGATGCTCTCGATCGACCTGACCGCCGCCAACTCGGCCGGCGACAGCGCGGTCAGCGAGGGATACGCGAGGGTCGAGACCCCCGGGCCGCTCGCGATGATCAAGGCTCTCCTGGCGGCCCAGGTTCCGCCGTTGCGGGCAGCCAGCTTCCGCGCACGGACATCACCGGAAGGCATGGAGTATTTGCACATTGTCTTTGCCGCGCCGACGGTCGTCTGGTTTAACGGTTCTCCCTGAAGTGACCGGTATCCCCGAATACAAGGAGGAAGAATGAAGCACGTAAGGTTAACGTCGGCGCTGTCGGCTTTCCGTCATGTACTCGCCGCGTGCGCTCTGTCGCTCGGCTTGCTGTCGATTGCCGCGCCGGCTACCTCGGCGGCGACGCCCGCCGGCTGGCTGAGACTGGCGCATTTGTCGCCGAACACGCCGGCGGTGGACGTGTACCTGTACGCGTTCGGCAACTCGCACGCTCGCGTGGTGCTGCATCACGTGAGCTACGGGACGGTGTCGCCGTACCTGCCTGCACCGGCCGGGGTCTACACGGTGGCGATGCGGCCCGCGGGAGCGGCGTCGTCGTCCGCGCCCGTGCTGTCGACGGCCGTGCACGTGCACGCGGCAGACGCCTACACGGTGGCGGGCATGGGCCCGGCGAAGGGCCTGCGCCTTCAGGTGCTGAAGGACCGGCTGACCAGCCCGCCGGGCCACGCGATGGTCCGCGTGATCCAGGCGTCTATGCGCGAGCACCTGGTGACCATCCGGGCCGGCACCGACCTGATCGGCAAGAACCTGGCCTTCGCGACCGCGACGTCATACCAGGCCGTGTCGCACGGCCGGCTGACGGTGCGCGCCGCGGGCGAGACCGAGCATGCGCTGTCCACGCTGACCCTGGACTCGGGCACGATCCACACGCTCGTGGTGCTGGACGAGCCTGGACACCTGCGGATCGACAACCTCACCGACGCCGCGGGCAGCAAGTTCCAGCCGGACGGCGGTGGCCCTGCCACCGGGCTGGGCGGCACCGCGCCGCCGCGGGCGTCGAGCATGACCTGGCTGGCCTTCATCGCGGCCGGCCTGCTGCTCGCCATGACCGGGCTGATCAGGTTCCGCCGCGGTCGTCGCACCGAGTTCCCGATGCGGTGACGTGACCCGGGGACGGCATGCGGCCAGGGCGAGCCGGCCGGCAGGACTCCGCACTCTGCTGGCCGGCTCGCTGGTCGCGCTCGGCGGCCTGACCGGCCTGGCGCTCAACATGTGGACCGGCGCGAGCGCCGGCCCGGCCGGGCCGGTCCCGCACGTCGCGGCCCCGCGGGGGCGAGCGGCGGCGCTGGCGAGCGCGTCCCAGAGCGGTCGCGTGCCCGCGCCGCTCTTCCTGGTCATCCCGGCCATCGGCGTCCGCACCCGGCTGGTCCAGCTCGGCACGGCCGGCGACGGCACGCTGGAGGTGCCGCAGCACGCGGACGTGGCCGGCTGGTACACCGCGAGCGCCAGGCCGGGAGCGATCGGCCCGGCCGTCATCGCCGGGCACGTCGACTCCCTGACCACGCGCGGAGTCTTCTTCCTGCTGCGGTCCCTGCGCCCCGGCGACCTGGTCTACGTCGTGCGGGCCGACGTCTCGGTGGTCAGGTTCGCGATCACCGCGGTGAAGCTGTATCCCAAGGCCGGCTTCCCGGCCGCCGCGGTGTACGGGCCGGTGCCCTACGCCGCGATCCGGCTGATCACCTGCGGCGGCACCTTCGACCATTCGACCGGCCACTACCTGAGCAATGTCGTGGCGTTCGGCGACCAGGTCGGCCGGGCTAAGCCCCGACCGGGCGGCTAGCGGCCCTCGAAGACCGGGGACCGCTTCTCCGCGAACGCGCGCGGGCCCTCCCTGGCGTCGGCGGACATGAACACTTCCATGCCGATCCGGGCCTCGACCGCGAACGCCTCGTTCTCCGCCATGCCCTCGGTCTGCCTGATCGTGCGCAGGATCGCCTGGACGGCGAGCGGGCCGTTCGCGGCGATCTGGCCGGCCACCTCGAGCGCCCTGGACAGCGCCTGGCCGTCGGGCACGACCTCGCCGATCAGGCCGATCCGCCGCGCCTCGTCGGCCGAGATGTGCCGGCCGGTCAGCAGCAGGTCGGCCGCGATCGTGTACGGGATCTGCCTGACCAGCCTGACCGCTGACCCGCCGAGCGGGAACAGCCCCCAGCGTGCCTCGGAGATGCCGAACCGCGCGCTGCGGCCCGCGATCCTGACATCGGTGGCCTGGAGGATCTCGGTGCCGCCCGCGATCGCGGCGCCCTCGACCGCGGCGATCAGCGGCTTGGCCAGGCGGCGCCCCTTGAGCAGGGCCTCGATGACCGACAGGTCCATGCCCCCGTGGCTGAACGAATCTCCCGGCGGTGCTGCCGTCATCGCCTTGAGGTCGGCTCCGGCGCAGAACGCCCCGCCCGCGCCGGTCAGCACCGCGACCCGGATCTGCGGGTCGGCATCGACCTCGTCCCAGGCCTGGCGCATCAGCGCCATCATCGGCCCGCTGAGCGCGTTGCGCGCCCGCGGCCGGTTCATCGTGACGACGAGCACGTGCCCGCGCCGCTCGATCAGCGCGTGCGGCTGCTCTGGCTCGTGCCGGCCGGCATCGGGCTTGCTGCTGTCCGGCTTGCTGGCGTCTGAGTTGCTGCTGTCTGAGTTGCTGCTGTCTGGCTGGCCGGTCGCGGGCATCGCGGGCATCGAGGTCGTATCTCCTGTTGGCCGAGTCTTGCCCGAAACGATAACAGGTTCTAGTTTCGACCCATGGCACTCAATATCGCCGACCTGTTCGAGCACGCCGCGGATGTGTTCGCCGACCGGACGGCGGTGGCTTGCGGAGACCGGCACGTAACCTACCGTGAGCTAGACGAGCGCACGAACCGGCTCGCGCACCACCTGGCCGGCATCGGGGTGGGCCGCGGTGATCACGTCGGCCTGTACGCGCGCAACTCGATCGAGGCGGTCGAGACCCTGATCGCGTCCTACAAGCTCAGGGCGCGGGCGGTGAACATCAACTACCGGTACGTGGCCAGCGAGTTGCGGTACATGGTGACCGACGCCGACCTGGTCGCGCTGGTCTACGACCGGCAGTTCGCGCCGCTGGTCTCGGCGGTGCTGCCGGACGCGCCCGGGGTCCGCGGGGCCGTCGTCATCGACGACGGCACCGCGGCCGTGCCGCCCCGGGGGGACGGTCCCCCGGATCCCCCCGCAGGGGACCCTGACTCCGTCCCCGGCACCGGCTACGACCAGGCGCTGGCCGGCGCATATCCGGACCGCGACTTCGGGCCGCGCAGCGGCGATGACGTGTACCTGATCTACACCGGCGGCACGACCGGTTATCCCAAGGGCGTGCTCTGGCGGCACGAGGACATCTGGCGGACGCTCGGCGGCGGCATCGACTTCCTCACCGGCGACCCGCTGCCCGACGAGTGGGAGCAGTCCAAGCGGGGCGCCGCCGGCAACGGGCTGGTGAAGTTCTGCGCGGCGCCGCTGATCCACGGCAACGCGCAGTGGGCGGCGATCGCGGGCCTGTTCGCCGGCGACACGATCGTGCTGCTGCCCAGCTTCGAGCCGCACGCGATCTGGCAGTCGGTGCAGCGATACAAGGTCAACGTGCTCGTCATCATCGGCGACGCGATGGCCAGGCCGCTGGTCGAGGCGCTCCGCGAGGACGGCTACGACGTCTCCTCGCTGGTCGCGGTCTCCTCGAGCGCCGCGCTGTTCTCCCCGGTGGTGCGGGACGCCTGTCTCGCCGCGCTGCCGAACGTGGTGTTCACCGACGCGATCGGCGCCTCGGAGACCGGGTTCACCGGCATCAGCTTCGTGAGCGCGGGGTCGAAGACGAGCGGCGGTCCCAGGGTCAGTCCGGGCCCGCACACCGTGGTCATCGACGACGACGGCCGCCGGGTGGGCCCGGGCGAGACCGGCAGGCTGGCCAGGGGCGGGCACGTACCGCTCGGCTACTACAAGGACCCGGTGAAGACCGCGGCCATGTTCGCCGAGGTCGACGGCGAGCGGTATGTCGTGCCCGGCGACTTCGCCAGGGCCGAGGACGACGGCACGATCACCCTGCTGGGCCGGGGCAACCAGTGCATCAACACCGGCGGGGAGAAGGTGTTCCCCGAGGAAGTCGAGGGCGCGATCAAGGAGCACCCAGGCGTGTTCGACTCGCTGGTGATCGGGATCCCCGACGAGCGCCTCGGCCAGCGCGTCGCCGCGATCGTGCAGCCGCGCCCGGGTGCCGATGTGGACGTGGCCGCCCTGGAGGTGGTGGTGCGGCAGCACGTCGCCGGGTACAAGGTGCCGCGCACGGTGTGGCTGACCGACGAGATCGGCCGGACGCCGAGCGGCAAGGCGGACTACGTGTGGGCCCGCCGGTTCGCCGACCAGAAGCTGGCGGCCGACCCCGCGGCTCCCGCCCCTGCGGCCCCGGCCGCCCCGACGGCTCTCGCCCCTGCGGCCCCGGCCGCCCCGGCCGCCCCGACGGCCCCCGCCGCCCCGGCCGGCACCGAGACGGGCGGCTGAGCGATGCCGCTGCGAACGCCGCTCTGCGACCGGCTGGGTATCGACTACCCGATCGTCGGCTTCACCCCGTCCGAGCACGTCGCCGCCGCGATCAGCAAGGCGGGCGGACTCGGCGTGCTCGGCTGCGTCCGCTACAACGGCGCCGACGAGCTCGAGACGGCGCTGACCTGGATGGACTCCAACACCGACGGCCGCCCGTACGGCGTCGACGTGGTGATGCCCGCCAAGGTCCCGGCCGAGGGCAGCCAAATCGACCTCGGTCAGCTCATCCCGGCCGGTCACCGGGAGTTCGTCGACCAGACGCTGCTGCGCCTGGGCGTGCCGCCGCTGTCCGCCGACGCGGAGAAACGGTACGGCGTGCTCGGCTGGCTGCACTCGGTCGCGCGCGCCCACGTCGAGGTGGCGCTCGGGCACCCGGTCGCGCTGATCGCCAACGCGCTCGGCTCGCCGCCCGACGACGTGATCGCGGCCGCGCACGACCACGGCATCGCGGTAGCCGCACTGGCCGGCAAGGCGGAGCACGCGGTCAGGCACGTCGCCCGCGGCGTCGACCTCGTGGTCGCGCAGGGCTACGAGGCGGGCGGGCACACCGGCGAGATCGCCAGCATGGTGCTGATCCCCGAGGTCGTCGACGCGGTAGGCGGCGACGTGCCCGTGCTGGCGGCCGGCGGGATCGGGTCGGGGCGGCAGGTCGTCGCCGCGCTCGGCCTCGGCGCGTCAGCGGTATGGATGGGTTCGATCTGGCTGACCACGCAGGAGTACACGCTCGGCATCGGCGTGTCCGGCCTGCGGGACGCGCTGCTCGCCGCGACGTCGTCGGACACGGTCCGCTCGCGGATTTACAGCGGCAAGCCCGCCAGGCTGCTGAAGAACGAGTGGACCAGGGCCTGGGAGGAACCAGATGCTCCCGAGCCCCTGCCGATGCCGCTGCAGAACTTGCTGGTCAGCGAGGCGCATCAGCGGCTGATGGAGTCGGGCGACCCGGCGGTGGTGCCGATGCCGGTCGGCCAGATCGTCGGCCGGATGAACACCGTGCGCCCGGTCGCCGAGGTGATGGCCGGCCTGCTCGCCGAGGCGGACGAGGCGCTGAACCGGCTCGGCAAGCTGCGCTGACCGGAACAGACGGCCCGCCGCTCACCGCCAGGCGGGCGGTGAGTCAGCAGTGGAACTCGGTCAGCGTCCTGCCGCCAGCGGTCCCGACCGCCCAGAAACCGCCGCCGCCGGGCACCCTGGTGATGCCGAACAGCCAGTCGTCGCCAGCACCCGGGCTCGGGCTGGCCGCGGTCGTCCACGCGGTGCCGTTCCAGTGCTCGGCGAGCGTACGGAACGCCGCGCCGACCGACGCCCGGCGGGCGCCCACCGCCCAGGCGCTGTGCGTGCCGGTCGCCGCCACCGCCTGGAGCGAGTTGAAGTCCTTGCCCGGGCTGGCGGCCGGCACGACGGACCAGCCCGAGCCCGTCCACCGCTCGGCGAGCGCACGCGTCTGGCTGCCCCTCAGGTAGCTGCCGACCGCGAGCGCGTACCGGGCCGCTGGCACGGCCACCGCCTGGAGGAACCTGTCTCCGCCGCCGGGGTTGGCGGTGGTCGCGACGGTCCAGGCTTGCCCGTTCCAGCGCATCGCCAGCGTGCGGCCGAACGACACCGAGTCGCTGCCGACGGCCCACACCGGGCCGCCGGCCGCCGCGGCCGCGCCGAACAGGAAGTTGTCGCCGGACCCGACGCTCGGGCTGGGCACGATGCTCCACTTAGAGCCGTTCCAGTGCTCGGTCAGCGTCCGGCGCTGACTATCGCCCCGGTAGCCGACCGCCCAGATGTTGGTCGCGCTCCTGGCGACTGCGGCGGCGAGCGTGTTCTCGCCGGTTCCCGAGTTCGGGCTGGGCACGACCGAACCGCGCTGAGCGTGTTCGTGGTGTGGAAGCCGCTGGCCGGGTTCGGGCTCGGCACGATCCGCCAGCGGGCGCCGCCCCAGTGCTCGATCAGCGTCTTGTACGCGCCGCCGGTGTTGTACGAGCCGACCGCCCAGACGTCCCGGCCCGACGTGGCGGCTGCCGCATGCAGCGTCGCCGCTCCCGTGCTCGGGCTGGGCTTGACGACCCACCCGGTGCAGGCCAGCGGGCTGGCCGCGACCGCCGGCGTGGCGGCAAGCGCGGGAGTGAGCAGGGCGGCCACCGCGGCGCTGGCTGTGCCGGCGGCCCGGGATCGGGCCCGGGTCAGGTTCGCTCAGGCAGGCGCGGTGCGCGGCGACGCACCGGCGTGATTCTCAGGGCTATCTCTGCGCCCGGTCCTGCATCTCCCAGGCATGCTCGAGGACGTGCCAGGCGATCCGGCGGGCTGCGTAGCGGGTGGTCCAGCCGTTCGGCACTACGGGTGAGCCGTCCGAGGGCGCGCCCACCACGGCGGCGATCACCTCACGCAGCTCCTCGATCGCGGCGATGTCGCCGATGGCCGACTGCTTGAGCTTCACCCCGAGCTTGCGCGCGTAGGCCGTCTCGGCGCGGGTCACGTGGCCGATGATCTCGTCCCGGTCCCGGCCGCCACCGCGCGGGCCCTTGCGCAGCTCGGCTAGTGACGCGGCGGCGATCTCGTCGAAGGTCATCCAGGCCGCGGTGACCAGATCTGCCAGGCGGCGGGCCGCGGCCGGGGTCACCTTCGCCCGCTCCGCCTTGGCGGTGATCTGCGGGAACGGGCGGCGGCATTCGGGTGCGGCGAACGCGGTCGCGGGACCGCCGGGCATCCGCTCGACGACATGGAACGCGACCGTGGACGGGAAGCTGACCCCGGCTTGCCCGGCTACCGGCGCGTACCGCCGGGCGTAGCTGGCCAGCGCCTCCAGCGCGGCACCCTCGTCCCGGCCGGCACGGCACCAGCCGGGCCAGTCCAGCGCGGAGGCGAAGGTCTGCTTCGGGGCGACCTCGAGGCAGACGGCGATCCGGCCGGACGACACGCCGTGATCCTCCCATAGTGGACCGGCGAGCACACAAGACCGCCCTCGTGCCGCCCGGGTGCTGGCTATCGGCCAGGCAGCGATCGCGGCAGCCCGAAGGATGGGAGCACGCTGCTTTCGAAACGGGTCATGGCGCAGATCCGGTCGCCGGTGAGGGTGAGAACGAACAGGCCGGTCCCGTGACGGATGCCCGCCGGGGCACGCAGGTAGGCCCCGAACGCCGGCTGACCGTTGGCCCGCGTCGGCACGAGGTCGAACCTGCGGCCCGCGCCGAACAGGCTGGCGCAGAAGCGGGCCACGACGTCCCGGCCCTCGTACTCGAATGGCATCGGCGGCATCGAGACGAAGACGTCATCGGTCAGGAGGGCCACCAGCGCGTCGAGATCGGCGGCTTCCCACGCGCTGACGAACTTCGCCACGGTCACATCCTCGGCCGGCGAGCCGGAGGCGGGAGGCGGTTCGCGGCCGGCGGCCGCCGGCCGTGCATGCTGCAAGCTGGCCCGCGCCCGTTTAAGGGCACTGTTGACCGAGTCGACGGTCGAGTCGAGCATGCCGGCGACCTCGCCGGCGCGGAACCCCAGGACGTCGCGCAAGACGAGGACAGCGAGCTGGCGTGCCGGAAGGACCTGCAGCGCGGTCACGAAGGCCAGGGAGATGGCTTCGGTCTGCTCGTATCGGGCCTCCGGGCCGGACGGAACGCCGATGGCACCTTCGAGGAGGGCATCGGGATATGGCTGGAGCCATACGACTTCGCCGAGGCGGGTCGGCTCGGGCGGGTCAACCTGGGGCACGTCCCACTCCCTGGCCTGGCGCCGGCTGGCCGAGCGACGCGCGTTGAGGCACCGGTTGGTGGCGATCCGGTAGAGCCAGGTGCGCAGCGAGGCACGTCCCTCGAACCCTGCGAGACCCTGCCAGGCGGCCAGCAGCGTGTCTTGAAGCGCGTCTTCGGCGTCCTGGAAGGATCCGAGCATCCGGTAGCAGTGCACCTGGAGCTCTCGCCGGTACGGCTCGGTCAGCTCCCGGAACGCGTCGCCGTCCCCGGCCCGGGCCCGTGACATCAGGTCGGCTGTCATCACGCTCACGGTAGCGCCCTCTTCTTCCCGTGCCTTACACGCTCTCATCCCGATGCAGACACCGGCCGAGGTGCGAACTGGGCGGTTGGCCGGCGCCCACTTTCCGGCGTCGCGGTGTCTGTATCGGTGGCTTCTGATAACGCCGGCGAAGAGGAGAACCGAAATGGGAAAGATCGTCGTGAGCGAAAACGTCACGCTCGACGGAGTCATCCAGGACCCGGCCGGTGACGAAGGCTTCAGGTTCGGCGGCTGGGTCGGCCTGATCAAGGACAGCCCGCAGCTCAGCAAGCTCGCGCTCGACGAGGCGCTGGGCGCCGGGGCCTTCCTGCTGGGCCGGCGGAGCTACGAGTGGCTCGCTGCGCGGTGGCCATCCCGGAGCGGCGAGCTGGCGGCCAGGCTGAACAGCATGCCTAAGTACGTCGTGTCCTCGACCCTCGAACATCCCGCCTGGAACAACTCGACGGTCCTCAAGGGCGACGTGCTGCACGAGGTCTCGAAGCTGAAGCAACAGCTCAACGGGGACATAGTCGTCCCTGCCAGCTTCCAGCTCGTACGCACGCTGATTGAGCACGACCTGGTCGACGAGCTACGGCTGAAGATCTTCCCGGTCGTGCTCGGGGCCGGCGAGCGCCTCTTCGGCGAGACCAGCGATAAGAGACCCATGCGCCTCCTCGACACCCAGACCGTCGAGGGCGGCATCGCCTACCTCACCTACCAGCCCGTCCGGGACGTCTAGCAGCCCAGTTCAGGAGCACTTTCAATGGTTACCCCACTGGTCAGCTCACGAATCGGCGTGAATTCTCACGGCCAGGGGTGCTAGGCCGCCTTATCCCCAGAAGATCGCGGTCGGGTCGCGGTCGATCTCACGTAGCAGGTCGCCGATGTCCGGTGATGGCTCGAGCTGGTCGTAGCGGTGGAAGCGCAGGTGGCGGTCGCGCCAGTACAGTGTCCAGGTCCTGGTGGCCTGGGTGTAGCGGAGCCGGGCGATGGGGAACCGGGTCCATTCGCTGCCGGTGCCCTGTCGCCAGGGCGGACGGCACTCGACGATGGTCAGGTGCCGCGGGCCGATGTCGCATTCCACCCGGACCTGGTCGCGGGCATGCTCAGGGACGCGTTGCTCGCACCAGCGGCGGACGCGGGCGATGTCGAGTTCAGGCAGTCCTGGCATCTGGTCAGTGTTGCAGGCGGCTGCCGACGTCGGCGGCGCAGGCGGCCCAGTCCCCGCCGGAGATCTTCTGCCACTGGATCGCCGCCTTGACGTGGATGCCGAGTGTCTTGGCCAGGATGGCGGCCGGGACGTCGGCGGCCAGACTGAACAGGGCGGTGTTACGGCTTTGCCGCGGGCTGATCCCGAGCGCAGAGAGCCGCCGGGCGAGCGCGTCTTCGGTCAGCGCGCTTCCTGGCCGGCGACCCGGGAACAGCCAGGAGGAAGGAACGCTGAGCAGGCTGGTGCCCGCCGCTTTGCGGCTGGCCGCGAGCGCGCCGACCAGGGCGTCCAGCGGGGCAGGCAGCACGATGGGCCTGCTGCCCAGGCGAAGGAGGGTGCGGCCGTCCTGGTGCAGTACATGCCAGGTGCGGCACCAGCACCTCAAGAGCGTGGCCGTGGCATGACAAGCGGGCCAGGAGAATCCCTGGTCCCGCAAGTCAGGGTCTGGCCCACACATTTGGTGATTGTCTCGGTTCTTGGTCAGGTCCGCGTGAGGGCGTCGTGCACGGCGGTGACCGCCCGCTCGATGTCGTGGCCCGTGGTGCGATGGTTGACCACCTAGATGCGCATGGCGCGTATCCCGTTGAAGGTCGTGGCTCCAAACCACGCGTGGCCGTCATGCTTCGCGCAAGAGCTCGGCGCCGGGCAGGGCGCCGATGCCTGCGGTCAGCCGCCGGGCGTGGTCGCAGCAGTCGTCGATGATATGGGCGATACCGGACCGTCCCAGAGAGCGGATGGCCGCGTAGACCGCGAACCCACGCCCGCGCCGCGACCGTTCCGGGTTGTAGTCGATCTGGTCGCGGGGGCCGGCACCACCTGCCTCGGCGGCGCGGATGAGGTAGCTGGCGGTAATGGACATGGCGGCCCTGCGCTGCGCGGGGTGGGCGGTGAACACCAGGCCGCAGTCGAAAGGCACGTTGAGCCACTTGTGGGCGTCGGTGATCCACGAGTCTGCAGCATCAACGCCGACGAGGAGGTGGCGGTGGCGCCGGCTCACCGCCGCCCACAGCCCGAACGCGCCATCGACGTGCACCCACGCGCTTCGGGTATGGGCGATGCGGCACGCCTGGGTGAAGTCATCGAAAGATCCGGTGTTGATCTCGCCGGCCTGCAGGCACACAATCGCCGGGCCGTCCCCTGATCCGAGCTCGCGGCTCAGCCCTGCGGGGTCGAGGCGGCCCTGCGGGTCGGCCCCGGCGTTGATGATCGCGTCGGTGCCCAGGCCGAGCAGCCTCACAGCGCGGTCGATCGAGGCGTGCTGCTGCCCTCCGGTGATAATCCGGATCGGCGGCGCCCCGGCTAGTCCGCGGCGTTCGACGTCCCAGCCGCGTTCGGCGAGCAGCTTGTTGCGGGCGGCGGCCAGCGCCGTGGCGTGACCCATCTGGGTGCCGGTGACCAGCGCGAACTACAGCGCGGCGTTTTGATCCCATGCCGAGGTCAGCCAGTCCGCCGCCAGCGCAGCCGGCACCGAACCGCCGACCACCCAGCCAAAGAACCGGCCGCCCGCGCTGCCCAGCAGCCCGGCCTCAGCATCACGCACCAGCTCAGCGATCACTCGGGAGGCATCCATCGGCTCATCGGGCAGGGGCCGCCCCAGAACATCCCGCAACTCCTGGACCCCGGCGGTAACCGAGACCCGCCGCTCGTCCAGCGCCTCGTAGAAATCCGCCGCGTGATCGGCCGTCTGTCGCAACAACGCCCGCAGCGTTCCCCCGGGCTGCTCTCCCGTCACGCTCAGCCGCGCCGGACCGCGGAGTTGTCGCAGCCGCAGCCCACATTGCACAGGATGGCCTCGAAGGTGAGCGCGCCAGTGGCCGCAGTCATCTGTGTCATGCCTCCAGCATGCCGACCTGACGACGCTCGTGCTGGCGGGAATCGGACATGACATGATGCCGTCGATCTGGGTTCCGCCTCGTTACCGTCACGTTATGTGCGCCTGATTCCCCGAGCCCGCATGAGGTTCCCCCTGCGCGGGGGGTCTCGGAGCTAGATGAGTGATTTCATGTCGAGAAGCTCTGACCTGCTCCGCTCACCAGGTGAAGGGCCGCGACAGGCGCGGCCCGCGACACCAGGAGACCACGATGCCGAAGTACCTGCTCCTCAAGCACTACCGCGGCGGCCCGGAGCCGCACCGTCCTGTGCCCCCGATGGACCAGTGGGCCCCCGAGGACGTGGAGGCGCACATGGCCTTCCTCAGGCACGTCGGCGAGCTGCTCGAGGAGAACGGCGAGTACGTCGACGGGCAGGCGCTCACGCCGGCGCGCACCTGGGTGCGCTACGGCGGCCCGGAGGCGGCGCCCGTCACCACCGACGGCCCGCACCCCGAGACCAGCGACCTGATCGCGGGCTGGTACATGATCGACGTCGAGTCGCATGAGCGCGCGGTCGAGCTCGCGGCCTACGTCTCTTCCGAGCCCGGCCCGGGCGGGGAGCCGCTGTACGAGTGGATCGATGTCCGGGAGGTCATGTCCGAGGCGCCCTCGGAGACTGACCCGGCGTGATCGACGAGCCGACGCGATGGCGGAATGGGGTTCCGCCCCAACCCGCGCTGCGCGGGTACGGGCGGGACCTCATTCCTCGGGTGCTCGCGGGCCTGGTCCGGCGGGGCGAGGACTTCGATGCCGCCGAGGACGCGCTGCAGGAGGCGCTGCTGGAGGCGCTGCGGGTGTGGCCCGGGCACCCGCCGCGCGACCCGCGCGCGTGGCTGGCCACGGTG
>DASPZH010000253.1:0-1793 GCA_035636335.1 Streptosporangiaceae bacterium | reverse complement strand
GACGGGCTCGCGATCTTGCGGCACTCCACCGCGCACGTGCTCGCCCAGGCGGTCCAGGAACTCCACCCGGACGCGAGGCTGGGCATCGGCCCGCCGGTCGAGAACGGCTTCTACTACGACTTCGACGTGGCTGACCCGTTCAGCCCGGACGACCTCAAGGCGATCGAGCAGAGAATGCGCCAGATCGTCAAGCAGGGACAGCGGTTCAGCCGGCGGGTGGTCTCCGACGCCGACGCCCGCGCCGAACTCGCGGCCGAGCCGTACAAGCTGGAGCTGATCGGCCTCAAGGGTGCCGGGCCTGAGGTCGGCGCCGAGGAGTCCGTCGAGGTCGGCGGCGCGGAACTGACCATCTACGACAACCTGGACCAGGCCACCGGCACGCTGTGCTGGAAGGACCTGTGCCGGGGCCCGCACCTGCCCACCACCAGGCACATCCCGGCGTTCAAGCTGATCCGCACCGGTGGCGCCTACTGGCGCGGCAGCGAGCAGAACCCGCAGCTTCAGCGGATCTACGGCACCGCCTGGCCGTCGCGCGACGCCCAGGACACCTACCTCAGGCTGCTGGCCGAGGCCGAGCGGCGCGATCACCGCAAGCTAGGAGCCGAGCTCGACCTGTTCTCGTTCCCGACCGAGATCGGCAGCGGGCTGCCCGTGTTCCACCCCAAGGGCGGCACCATCCGCCGGGTCATGGAGGACTACTCGCGGCGCCGGCACCTCGAGGCGGGCTACGAGTTCGTCAACACCCCGCACATCACCAAGTCGGCGCTGTTCGAGACCTCCGGTCACCTGGACTGGTACGCCGACGGGATGTACCCGCCCATGCAGATGGAGGGCGTGTCCTACTACCCCAAGCCGATGAACTGCCCGATGCACATCCTGATCTACGCCTCCCGCGGCCGGTCCTACCGCGAGCTGCCGCTGCGGCTGTTCGAGTTCGGGACCGTCTACCGGTACGAGAAGTCGGGCGTCGTGCACGGGCTTACCCGGGCGCGCGGGTTCACCCAGGACGACGCGCACATCTTCTGCCGGCCAGATCAGCTCGAAGACGAGCTGGCCAGCCTGCTCGACTTCGTGGTCGGCCTGCTTCGTGACTACGGCCTCACCGAGTTCGAGGCCGAGCTGTCGACCAGGCCGACCAAGTTCGTCGGCGAGATCGCCGCGTGGGACCGGGCGGAGGCGGCGCTGAAGCACGCGCTCGACGTGTCCGGACTGCCTTACGTGATCGCCGAGGGGGAGGGCGCGTTCTACGCGCCGAAGATCGACGTGCATGTGAAGGACGCGATCGGCCGCCGGTGGCAGCTCTCCACGCTCCAGGTGGACTTCCAGGAGCCCGGCAGGTTCGGCATCGAGTACACCGCCGCGGACGGGACCAGGCAGCGGCCGCAGATGATCCACCGGGCGTTGTTCGGCTCGATCGAGCGGTTCTTCGGGATCCTGGTTGAGCACTACGCCGGCGCGTTCCCGCCCTGGCTGGCGCCCGTCCAGGTGGTCGGGATCCCGATCTCCGACGCGCACGTGGCGTACCTGGGGGACGTCGCCGCCCGGCTGCGCCAGCGCGGCATCAGGGTGCAGGTCGACGCCGGCTCGGACCGTATGCAGAAGAAGATCAGGACCGCCCAGCGGCAGAAGGTGCCCTACATGGTGCTCGCCGGTGACGACGACATCGCGGCCGGCGCCGTCTCGTTCCGCTACCGCAGCGGCACCCAGCGCAACAGCGTCCCGGTCGACGAGGCGATCGAGGAGATCGTCGCGGCCATCGAGCAGCGCATCCAGGTGTGAGCGTTATCGCGAAG
>DASPZH010000252.1:0-6537 GCA_035636335.1 Streptosporangiaceae bacterium | reverse complement strand
GTTTCATCTCGGCGTCAGCCTGAACGTGGTGCCCGAGCACCTGCCTGCCGTCTGGTGGCGCATTCCCGTGCTGCTGCTCGACGCGCTCCAAAACGGCCTGCTCGAGGAGGTTCTGGTCATCGGCTACCTGCTGCTCAGGCTCGAACAGCTCGGGTGGCAGCCGGCCTGGGCGATCGCCTGCAGCGCGCTGCTGCGCGGTACCTACCACCTGTACCAGGGTCTCGGCGGTTTCGCGGGGAACGCCATCATGGGAGTGATCTTCGCGGTGCTCTACCGCCGCTGGGGCCGGGTCATGCCGCTGGTCGTCGCGCACACGCTGATGGACGCCACCGCCTTCGTCGGCTACGTGGCGCTGCACGGAAAGGTCTCGTGGCTGCCTTGAGCGCCGCGCCCCGCCGCGCGCCCCGCTAGCGGCCGAGACCCTCGATGACCACGGCGCCGGGCAGGTCGGTCAGGGTCTTGCCGGCCAGGGCCAGCTTCGACCTGCGCACCCCGCTGCCGATCACGACCTGCGCGGCGGCGGCGACCGCCGCGTCGACGAGCACGGGCCAGCCGGCCGGGAGGCCGATCGGCGTGATCCCGCCGTACTCCATGGCAGTCTCGGCCACGGCGACGTCGGTCGCGGCGAACGACGCCTTGCGGACGTCGAGCGCCCGCCTGGCGACCCCGTTGACGTCGGCCCTGGTCGTGGCCAGCACCACGCAGGCGGCGAACCTGGTCTCGCCCTCGCGCCGGCCGGCGATCACCACGCAGTTGGCCGACTCGGCCGGCGACACGCCGTACCGCTCGCAGAACGCCGCGGTGTCGGCCAGGCCGGCATCGATCTCGGCCACCCCGACGTCCTCGGCGGGAAGCGGCCAGGACGGGTCGGCCAGCGCGGCCGCTACCGGCGCGGCCAGCAGGTCAGGCCGGCGCGCCGCCGGCGTGAAGTCGAGCTTGCCCATTGAGTAGGTCACCCGCGAATTCTAGGCAAGAGCCCGGCCGGGCGGCGACCGGTCAGCTCCGCAGGGTGCCGAGCGTGGCGATGACCTCCCTCGGATTCCCGTCCCGCAGCAGCTCGACCCTGACCCGCTCGCCTGGCCGGTAGCCGATGAGCGCGCTCTCGAGGTCGGCGGCGTCCGCGGTTGGCTGCCCGCCGATCCCGGCGATGACGTCGCCGGGCCTGACGCTCGCGGCGGCCGCCGCGCCGCCCGGCCTGGCGCGTTCTACGGTCACGCCGTCCGGCTTGCCGGACGAGCTCACGTGCGTCTCCCCGGTGATGTCCAGCGACGCCCGGCCCGATCGGGTGACCTTGCCGAACCTGATGAGCTGGCGGCTGATGTCCACGACGGTGTTGGCGGGTATCGCGAACCCGATTCCCTCCGCGGGGCCGCCGAGTTCGCGATCCTGCGCCGTCAGGGCCGGTATCCCGAGCACCCGCCCGGAGAGCAAGACCAGCGCGCCGCCGCTGTTGCCAGGATTGATCGCGGCACTGGTCTGGACGGCATCGGCGATGACGGTCGGGGGCTGACCGGGGATGGTTGGCCCCGTCACGATCCGCCCGGTAGCCGAGACGATCCCCTGGGTGACGCTGTCGATCAGCCCGTACGGTGCGCCCATCGCGAGCACGATCTGGCCGACCCGTGCCTTCGCCGAATTGGCCCAGTGCGCCGGCCTGAGGTCGTTGGCGTCTTTGGCGACCCTGATCACGGCCAGGTCGTCCGGCGTGAACATGCCGATCAGCCTGGCCCTAAGCGGCTGGCTGGTCGTGGACACCCGCACGACGAACTTCTTGGCCGTCCCGACGACATGGGCGTTGGTGACGATGTCTCCGTGGCGATCGAGTACCACCCCCGAGCCGATCGCCTGACCCGCTTCGATCTCTACGACGGACCGCAGTTCCCTGGCGACGGCCGACTCGTAGCCGGCCTGCAGGTGAGTCCTCGCGGCCGACCGGACCGCGTGCCCCGTGGTGCAGGCCGCCACGACCGCGAGCGCGGCCGCGCCGGCCAGCTCGACCCTGGCCGCCCCCGTCGCCCCCGTCGCCCCGGCAGCGGTCCGCGCGCGGACGTGCGGCCGGACAGAAGCCATTTCGCATACCCCAGAGCCGGGATCGCCGGCTCTCCATAGTCTTGCCACCATGACTTCTTCTGAATCTCCCGGTGAAACCATCGGCGGGTCAGGCATCGCCCTGAACAGCGTGACCGTGGCCGGGCTGCGCCGGGCGATGGCGGCGGGGCAACTGAGCGCCGCCGAGCTCGCCCGGTTCTACGTGGACCGGATCGAGCGTCACAATCCGGAGCTCGGCGCCGTGATCTCGGTCCGCGCCGAGGCCGTCGAGGAGGCCCGCGCGATCGACCAGGCGCGGGCCGCGGGCGCCGACTCCGGCCCGCTCGCCGGGATCCCCGTACTGATCAAGGACAACATCTCGGTCGCAGGCTCCCCGGCGACGGCTGGCTCCCCGGCGCTGGCCGGGGCCGCGGCCGACGACGCGTTCCTGGTCCGCGGGCTGCGCGCGGCGGGCGCGGTCATCCTGGGCAAGGCCAACCTGTCCGAGTGGGCGAACTTCAGGTCCACCCAGTCATCGAGCGGCTGGTCGACCCTGGGCGGCCAGGCGCGCAACCCGTACGGGACCGGCCGCAACCCGTCCGGGTCGAGTTCCGGCTCGGCCGTGGCGGTGGCGGCCGGGCTGGCGCCGCTGGCGGTCGGGACCGAGACCGACGGCTCGATCGTCAGCCCCGCGCACGCCTGCGGCGTCGTGGGCATCAAGCCCACGGTCGGCCTGGTCAGCCGGACCGGTATCGTCCCGATTTCGGCGGAGCAGGACACGGCCGGGCCGATGACCAGGACGGTCGCCGACGCCGCCGCGCTGCTCGGCGCCCTGGCCGGAGCCGACCGGGCCGACCCCGCGACCAGCCAGGCGGCCGGCCAGCCCGCCGACTACACCCAGTTCCTCGACGGGTCGGCGCTGGCGGGCGCCAGGATCGGCATCTGGCGGGAGGGCTCGGCTCAGGCCACCGCCGCCGCGGCCGCCGTGCTCGATGACGCGGTGAGCCTGCTCCGCATGCACGGCGCCGAGGTCGTCGACCCGGTCGAGCTACCCGGCGCGGACAAGATCGCAGAATCCGAGTTCCTCGCCCTGCGGCACGAGTTCAAGGACGACCTGAACACCTACCTGGCCGCGCTCGGCGGCGAGCACCCCGGGTCGCTCGCGGAGCTGATCGCGTTCAATTGCAGCAACGCGGACCGCGTGCTGACTCACTTCGGCCAGGAGATCTTCGAGCAGGCGGAGGCCAGTTCCGGCCGGTCCGATCCGGACTGGCAGCCGACCAGGGAGCAGGCCACGAGCCTCGCCCGGTCAGGTCTGGACGGCGCGCTTGCCGAGCACCGGCTCGACGCCGTGCTCGCGCTCAGCGGCAACCCGGCGTGGCTGACCGACTACGTGCTCGGTGACCACTACAGCGTGGGAACCTCGTCCCCAGCCGCCGTCTCGGGGTATCCGGCCATCACGGTGCCGGCGGGCCGCGTCAGCGGACTGCCCGTGGGCGTCTGTTTGGTCGGCCCGGCGTGGAGCGAGCCCAGGCTGATCGCGTTGGCGCACTCCTTCGAGCAGGCGCGCGGCTGACCGGCGTGCCCGGGCCGACGCGGTTCGCAGCCCGCGGGGGCCGACGCGGGCGGGGTTGGACGGGACGGGCGGGACGGGCGAGGCCCGGATGGGGTCATGCAAGTCGAGCGATAACCTTGCCGCCATGGACTCCTGGCCTGCTCCGCGCGTTCCCCGGCTGCCGGGACGGGGCCCGGAGACCGTCATCTGGGACACGGCGAGCGGCGCCAAGCTTCCGGCGGCGCAGGGGCACCTCGCCACGTTGTACGCGTGCGGCATCACACCGTACGATGCGACACATATAGGGCACGCGGCGACCTACATCGCGTGGGACCTGCTCGTCCGGGCGTGGCGGGATGCCGGGCATGAGGTTCGTTACGTCCAGAACGTCACAGATGTCGATGATCCGCTGCTCGAGCGTGCGGCGCGCGACGGACAGGACTGGCGCGAGTTGGCCGACCGCGAGATCGGCCGGTTCCGGTTGGACATGACCGCGCTGCGGGTGGTGCCGCCCGACCGCCTGGTCGGCGCCGTCGAGGCTCTCGGGATGATCGAGGAGTTCAACGCGGTGCTGGCCGACCGGAACTCGCTGTACGACCTCGACGGCGACGTGTACTTCTGCCGGTCGGCCGATCCGGCCTTCGGCTCGGTCTCCGGGCTCGACAACCAGGCCATGGCCAAGCTCTCCGCCGAGCGCGGCGGTGACCCGGGGCGGCCAGGCAAGAAGGATCCGCTGGACCCGCTGGTCTGGCAGGCCAGGCGGCCGGGCGAGCCATCGTGGGACTCCAGGTTCGGGCCGGGTCGTCCGGGCTGGCATGTGGAGTGCTCGGCCATCGCGACCGAGTACCTGGGGTCCGCGTTCGACGTGCAGGCCGGTGGGTCTGACCTGATCTTCCCGCACCACGAGATGAGCGCGTCGCACGCCAGGGTCGCGTTCGGCGCGGCGGCCGGCGAGGCGTTCGCGCGCAGGTACGTGCACTCCGGCATGGTGCGGCTAAGCGGCGAGAAGATGTCCAAGTCACTGGGCAACCTGGTCTTCGTCTCCGTGCTGCGGCAGTCGGGCTCGGACCCGATGGCGATCAGGCTCGCGATACTCGCCCATCACTACCGGCGGGACTGGGACTGGACGGACGAGGGACTGGCGGCGGCATCCGGGCGGCTGGACCGCTGGCGCGACGCGGTGCGGACCGGCCTGAGCGGTCGCGGAGGCGTCTCCGGGGGACTCGCGGCGCAGAACGTGCTCGCCGCGATGCGCGAGCGGCTCGCCGACGATCTGGACGCGCCGGGTGCGCTCGCCGTCGTCGACGCGTGGGCCGACGATGTGCTGTCCGGGTCCGCCGGGGCGCCCAGCCCGCCGCCCGGCGCACCGGCCAGCCCGGCGCCCAGCCCGCCGCCCGCCGCACCGGCCGGGCTGGTCAGGGACGCTGTCGACGCTCTGCTCGGCATCGCGTTGTAGAGCCTAGCCGCCGGTATCAGTACCGGCGCCGGCCGAGCGGAAGCCGGTCACGAGGGCCGTCTAGATGCACCATAAATCTGTGGAGAAACGACTAGTTCATCCACAGCGGACTTTTTCGTGTCCGGATACGGGTTGCCCGCTGCCGCAAGCCTGACCACATGACTGAATCGCAGCCCCAGGACCCACAAGCTCACGACCGGCAACCCCATGACCCTCAGCCCCACCACCCTCAGCCCCACGATGCGCAGCCGCCCCACGGCGCGCAGCCGCGTGACGCGCAGCCGCGTGACGCGCAGCCCCGTGACGCGCAGCCGGGGGACGCGCAGCCCGAGGACGAGAACTCCGGCACCGGGCAACCCTTCGGCCCGAACGCCGTAGACCCGCGCACGACCGGGTTGCGCTGCCGGGTGCGGGTCGGTTCGGCGGACGGGATACTCGCGGTCGTACCGCACCTGATCGGCTTTCACCCCACCGACAGCCTGGTCATGCTCGGCATCGGCGGACCCCACGCGCGGATCAGGCTCGCCTTCCGCTATGACCTCCCCGATCCGCCCGAGGAAGAGCTGGCGGCCGACATCGCCGAGCACGCCGTAACGGTGCTGCGCCGGCAGCACCTGGCGATGGCGATAGGCGTCGGCTACGGGCCGGGCAAGGCGGTCACGCCGGTGGTGGACGTGGTGGTCCCTGCGCTGCGCAAGGCAGGGATCGCCGTCCAGGACGCGCTCAGGGTGGAAGGCGGCAGGTACTGGTCGTACCTGTGCGACGACCCTCAGTGCTGTCCGCCGGACGGCGTTGCGTTCGACAGCGCCGGTCACCCGGCGTCCGCCGCGCTGGCCGCGGCGGGTCTCACGGTGCGCCCGGACCGGGCGGCGCTGGCGGATACGCTCGCGCCAGTGGCCGGCGCTGCCCCGTCGATGCGCGAGGCGGTTCGGCGCGCCAGGCGGAAGGCCGGGCACCTGATCGACCTCGAGGCCGCGGCAGCGGGCCAGGATCCGTTCCTGCCGATCGCCGACGCCGGGCGGCGGTCGGTCAAGCAGGCCATCGCGCGTTACCGGCGGGGCGGGGAGCTGACCGATCACGACGAGATCGGCTGGCTCGGCGTCGCGCTCGGGGACCTCCGGGTCAGGGACGACGCGTGGGCGCGGATGGATCCGCGCTTCAACGACGCTCACCGGCGGCTGTGGATCGATCTCGTCCGCTATCTGCCCGGCGATGTCGTGGCCGCGCCGGCGGCGCTGCTGGCCTTCACCGCCTGGCAGGCGGGGGACGGGGCGCTCGCCAGCGTCGCGATCGAGCGGGCGCTGGAGGCCGATCCTGAGTACTCGATGGCCCTGCTGGTCGCCGACGCCCTGCATGCCGGGCTGCCGCCCTCGGCCGCGCGGCTGCCGATGACGCCCAAGCAGGTTGCGGCGAGCTATGCGAGGAGGCGGGCCGCCCGCACCGGCCAGTTCGGCCGGAAGAGAGCCTGCTGACCGCCCGCGCCGCCGGGACGCGCGGG
>DASPZH010000251.1:0-8403 GCA_035636335.1 Streptosporangiaceae bacterium | reverse complement strand
GGTCCGCTGCCGCCTCGGCGGTCGGAGCGATCGGCACCAGGCCAATGCTGGCCAGGCCGCACTAGTAACAGCCGGACGACAAATAGCGGGACAACGCCGCGCCATCGTGCCGTCCCAGCAGGGTGCTGGTCAGTGCCGTGCCCGCCGCGCGGCGCCGATTAGCTGGTCGCCGACTAGTGGGCCCATGATGGGGCAGTGACCAGCCAACCGCCGCTGCCCGGCCGCAGGCGCATGACCGGTAAGGAACGGCGCGAGCAACTGCTTGACGTCGGGCGCCGCCTCTTCGCCGAGCGCGGCATCGACGGCACCTCCATCGAGGAGATCGCCGCCCGGGCCGGCGTCTCCAAGCCGGTCGTCTACGAGCACTTCGGCGGCAAGGAGGGGCTCTATGCCGTCGTCGTCGACCGGGAGGTCGAGCGGTTCCTCGCGATGGCGACCGGGTTGCTCCAGGGCGAGGACACCATGGAGAAGTTCGAGGCCGCGGCGGTCGCCCTGCTCCGCTACATCGAGGACAACAGCGACGGTTTTCGCATCCTCGTCCGCGACTCGAACCCGGCCTCGGGCTCCGGCACCTTCGCCAGCCTGATCAGCGACATCGCCACCCAGGTTGAGTACCTGCTCGCCGACGTGCTCAAGGAGCGCGGTTACGACCCCAAGCTGGCGCCGGTCTACTCGCAGATGCTGGTCGGGATGGTCGCCTTCGCCGGGCAGCGGTGGCTCGACGTGCGCAAGCCCAAGCTCGAGGAGATGGCAGCGCACCTGGTCAACCTGGCGTGGAACGGCCTGTCCCAGCTTGACCCGAAGCCGAAGATCTCGCCTGAAGCCCTCAAGCGGCTGACCGAGCAACAAACTTCTCCATGATCGTGGTGGATCGACGACACATAGACCGGTCGATCCAGTCGTGGCAGGGACCGCCCTCACGGGCGGCCCCCCTCGTCGGCCTCGCGCAGATGGCGCGAACCCCGGTAACGCGGACGGCTCCGGTTCCCACGCCGGAACCGCCCGGCGTCCTCCCGGTGCCCGAACCAGGCGCCGAGGACAGGACGCGGCCAGCCACCTGGCCTGCCGCGGCCACCCCCGCCCGCCGCGACGCGCCAAACCGCGCGATAGCCCCCCTAACCGCACAGCGCCGCGCCGCCCCGGCACCAACCCTGAGCGCCCAGCCCGGCCCGCCGCAACATCGATGCGGCACAGCTACCCGTCTCAGCCCCCCGCCCGGAACAGCGCTGCCGCATCGATGTTCCTCTCAGCCCCCGCCCGGAACATCGCTGCCACATCGATGTTCCTCTCAGCCCCCCGCCGCGAACATCGATGTGGCACTGTGGTTCGCCGGCGAACAGCGCTGCCACATCGATGTCACCGCTGAACCGCCCCGGCGAACAACGATGCGGCAACGATGTTCATCCGCGGCGCCGGCACCCCGGACTCACCTCTCGCGGCCCGACCACCCGGCCCGCACGTGCCCCGGCCAGCGCCTCGCCACGCCCCCACGGAACGCCGGGCGCCTGACCCGGGGTCACCGCGGGTCGCCAGCCCTCCGGCGCAGGGCTCTTCCATCTCCTCCTTCAGGCCGGTTTATCCCGGCGCAATCCCACGATTATGGAAGTCAGGCCACCGGATCGCGGCGGCGGGTCGGCGGCCGTGGTCCGGGCGTGAGCCGTGGCCCCCGGCCCCGACGGGCTGCCAGATCGCCGTGAACTGCTTGACAGCAGGCCGCAGGCTTAACTCCCCGGTATTTTGACTAGCCGCCCGCAGGCACGGCCAGGCTCGGGCCGCACGTGCGCGCACGATCACTCCCGCGGGCCGGTCGAAGCCCGAGCACGCACCCCGGCGGGCCGCCCGGACCGCCGCCGCCTTGAGGTCACGGCACCCCGGAGATTTTTGTTAGGCTAACGAAATAGGGGGCCGACGCCGGGCCCGGGCCCGGCATGCCGGACGGGATCCGCGCCGAGCGGCCTTGCCGACCGCCGGGTGACCTGGGCCGGGCGAGCGGGCGTGGCCGATGTCGGGCGCGCCATCCCGGTTGCAGGCGGACGAGACTCGGCCCGCGCAGGAAGCCAGACCGCCGTGACCGCGTTGTCGGCTCCGACAGCGTCGGCTGGGGCAGCGTCGGCTGGGACAGGCCGGGAGCCGCCGCGCCCCGGCGCGCAGGCGTGAGGAGCACTGATGACGGCATCAGCCGGTCCGGGCGGCCGCTGGCTCAGGCGGCTGGTCGGCTACTGCTGGCGCTTCCCGCGCCTCCTCGTGTTCGCGCTCGGCGGCTCCCTGGTCGCCACCGTGGTCACCGTGGTCATTCCGCTGATTCAGCGCGACATCGTCAACAACGCCATTCTCGCGCACCGACAGCCGATATGGCTCGGCGCCGCCGCGCTGGTAATCGCGGCGATCGTGAACTTCGCCGGGGTCTTCACCAGGCGATACCTCGGCGGGCGGATGTCGCTCGACGTCCAGCACGCCCTGCGGACCGAGATGTTCGCCGCGCTGTCCAGGCTGGACGGCGCGCGGCAGGACCAGCTTCATACCGGCCAGATCGTCAGCAGGTCCATCTCGGACGTGAACATGATCCAGGGCCTGCTCGCGATGATCCCGTACCTGCTCGGTAACGTCCTGCTGTTCGTGCTGTCGCTCGTCGCGATGGCGTGGCTCTCGCCGCTGCTCACAGTGATCGCGCTGGCGGTCGGTCCGGCGCTCTTCGCGATCTCGCTCACCTCGCGGAACAAGCTCTTCCCCGCGAGCTGGGACGCCCAGCAGCATGCGGCCAACGTGGCGGGAGCCGTCGAGGGGGCCATAACCGGCGTCCGCGTGGTGAAGGGGTTCGGGCAGGAAGAGCAGGAGGTGCAGCGGCTCGAGTCGGCGAGCAGGCTGCTCTACGCGGCCCGGGTCCGCACGGTCAGGCTGATGGCGCGGTACAACCCGTCCCTGCAGGCCGTCCCGGCGCTCGGGCAGGTCGGCGTGCTCGTGTTCGGCGGCTGGCTGGCGATCCGCGGCGAGATCAACCTCGGCACGTTCTTCGCGTTCTCGTCCTACATCGCTCAGCTCGTCGGCCCGGTCCGCTCGTTGACCGGGCTGATCACGCTCGGCCAGGAAGCCAGGGCCAGCGTCATCCGGGTCTTCGAGGTCATCGACTCCCGGCCGGTGCTGACCGAGCGGCCCGGCGCCGTGGACCTGCCGCCCGGGACGCCGGACGTGGAACTCAACGACGTCGCGTTCGGCTACCTGCCGTCGCAGCCCGTGCTCCAGGGGCTGACGCTGCGGGTACGGCCGGGCGAGACCGTCGCGGTGGTCGGGACCTCGGGGTCGGGCAAGTCGACGATCTCGCTGCTGCTCCCCCGCTTCTACGACGTCACCTGCGGTGCGGTGCGGATCGGCGGGCACGACGTCCGGGACCTGACCTACGACTCGCTCCGCTCCGCGATCGGCCTGGTGATGGAGGACAGCTTCCTGTTCTCCGACACGATTCGGGCAAACATCTCCTACGGCCGACCGGACGCGACCGAGCAGCAGATCATCGCCGCAGCGCGGGCCGCCGAGGCCGAGGAGTTCATCCTTGACCTGCCCGACGGCTACGACACGGTGATCGGCGAGCAGGGACTGACCCTGTCCGGAGGGCAGCGGCAGCGGGTCGCGCTGGGGCGGGCGCTGATCACCGACCCAGCCATCCTCGTCCTGGACGACGCGACCTCGGCGATCGACGCGCGAGTCGAGGCCCAGATCCACGAGACCCTGCGGCGGGTGATGGCCGGGCGGACCACGCTGCTCATCGCCCACCGGCGGTCTACCCTGCAGCTCGCCAACAAGATCGCGGTGCTGGATGAGGGGAGGCTGGTCGATCTCGGCACCCACGACGAACTGACCGAGCGCTGCCCGCTCTACCGGCTGCTGCTGGCTGGCCCGGGGGACGACGCCGAAGGCGTGGACGCGGGCGAGCTTGCCTACTACGAGAACGCGCCGGCCGGCGGCGTCGTCGACGGCGGCAGCGTCGACGGCACGGACGGCCCGCCTGGCCTGGCCGGAGCGCCTGGCGGCATCACGCCGCGCCTGTGGCCGGACGCCGCCGGGGCGGGCATAGGAGCCGGGGCCGGCCGCAGCCGGGTCGCAGCCTCCAGCGCCGCGACGTCGGCGGTCACCGGCTGGCTGCTGGCCGGCATCCCGCCTACGCCCGAACTGCTGGCCAAGGTCGCGGCGCTGCCGCCGGCGAACGACGAGCCGGGCGTGGACCGCGCGTTCAGCCGGGCCGGGGACGTCCACTTCAGCCTGCGCAGGCTGCTGCGGCCGTTCGCGGTCGCGCTCGTGGCCGGGCTGATCCTGGACGGCCTCGACGCCATCGCCAGCATCGCCCTGCCGTGGCTGACGCGGGGCGGCATCGACCACGGAATCGAGGCCGGGGCGTTCCGCGTGATCGCCGTCATCTCCGCGGCGGCCCTCGCGATCGTGCTTGCGGACTGGGCCGTGAACGCGGTGCAGACCATCGTCGTCGGCCGCAACGGCGAGCGGCTGCTCTACACGCTGCGGGTCAAGATCTTCTCCCAGCTCCAGCGGCTCGGCCTGGACTACTACGAGCGCGAGATGGCCGGCCGGATCATGACCAGGATGACCACGGACGTGGACGCGATGTCCACGTTCCTGCAGACCGGGTTGATCACGATGGTCAACGCCGGGCTGACGTTCGTCGGCGTCATGGTCGCCCTGCTGCTCATCAACATCAGGCTCGGCCTGGTCCTGTGCGTTGTCCTGCCCGTGCTCGTGCTGGTCACGGTCGTCTTCCGCGCGAAGTCGTCGAAGGCCTACGCCGAGGCCAGGGAGAGGGTCAGCGCCGTCAACGCGGACCTGCAGGAGAATGTCGCCGGGCTGCGGGTCGCCCAGGCCTACCGGCGCGAGCAGGTGAACCAGGACAGGTTCGCCGGGCTCAGCCGCGCCTACCAGACCTCCCGGCTGCGCGCGCAGCGGTACATCGCGCTGTACTTCCCGTTCGTCCAGGCGCTGTCGACGATCGCCGGGGCGCTCGTGCTGTTCGCCGCCGGGAGCGAGGTACGCAGCGGGGTGCTCACGGCCGGCGGCCTGATCGCCTACCTGCTCTACATCGACATGCTGTTCTCGCCCGTGCAGCAGATGTCCCAGGTCTTCGACGGCTACCAGCAGGCCGCGGTCGGCCTGCGCCGCATCTCGGCCCTGCTCAGGACGCCAACCAGCACTCCCGCGGCCGCCCGCCCCGTGACCGCCGGACGGCTGCGCGGAGCGGTCGAGCTCGCCGATGTGCACTTCAGCTACCGCGGCGGCCAGGAGGCCATCGCCGGGATCAGCCTGCGGATCGCCCCCGGCGAGACCGTAGCCCTGGTCGGCCAGACCGGAGCGGGCAAGTCCACCCTGGTCAAGCTCGTGGCCAGGTTCTACGACGTGACGGCGGGCCGGGTCCTCGTCGACGGCGTCGACGTCCGCGACTACGACCTGGGCAGCTACCGCAGGCAGCTCGGCGTGGTGCCGCAGGAGCCCTACCTGTTCGCCGGAACCCTGCGCGACGCGATCGCCTACGGCAGGCCGGACGCGACCGACGCGGAGGTCGAGGCCGCGGCCAGGGGCGTCGGCGCGATCGAGATGATCTCCAGGCTGCCCGGCGGGTTCGGCCACGAGGTCGCCGAGCGCGGCCGCAACCTGTCGTCCGGTCAGCGCCAGCTCATCGCGCTCGCGCGGGCGTACCTGGTCGATCCGGCGATCCTGCTGCTCGACGAGGCGACGGCCGCGCTCGACCTGGCCGCCGAGTCGGCGGTGATCCGTGCCACCGAGCAGCTCACCGCCAAGCGCACGACGCTGCTCGTCGCGCACCGGCTTAGCACTGCCGCGCGTGCCGACCGGATCGTGGTGCTCGAAGCGGGCCGGATCGCGGAGGTCGGCACGCACGCCGAACTGCTCGACGCCGGCGGCGCCTACAGCGCGTTGTGGTCCGCGTTCACCGGCGAAGCCACCCTCGCCGCGTGATCGCCCACCACAACCCCGAACCCCTTCAGCCCCTTCAGACCCGGTGAACCCTTGGTGCTGCCCTAGGGAGACCAGGGTTTCACCGGGTCGGTTTCGGGCTCGCTGGCCCGCCGATCCGCACCCGCCCGCCGGCCCGCACCCGCCCGCCGAGCCCAGCCCACGCCCTGTGGTGAACAACGCTGCCACAACGATGTCCACTGGCGAGCGCTGCCCACAACAGCGCTGCCACAACGACGTTCGCCGGACTGCCCCGCGCAGGACAGCGCTGCCACATCGATGTCCGGAGGCGGCCAGCGGACCGGGCCGGTCCCTCAGCGGCCTGGCGCCTCGGCCATGGCCACCCCGGCCGGCATCCGCTCGACGGCGGCACCTGTCAGCACTGCGGGAACCGGCAGCACCGCGGGAACCGGCAGCACCGCGGGAACCGGCAGCTCCCCGGGAACCGGCAGCTCCGCGGGAACCGGCAGCTCCGCGGCCGCGGGCTCGGCTGGCGCGGCCGAGACCAGGCCCGACGACCGCATGGTCCGCACGTCGCGGGGGATCAGCGCGAGCGCCGAGGCGACCAGCGTGATCGCGGCGGCGCCGTACTGGGTCGCCGAGACCCCGATCCGCGCCGCCAGCGGCCCGGCGACCAGCGCACCGACCGGCATCCCCATCGTGCTGCCCAGCGCGTCGTAGGCGGACACCCGGGCGAGCCTGTCCGACGGGATATTGGCGGCCATCGTCACCGTCCAGACCACCATCAGCGTCTCGATGGCCACACCGAGCGTGAACGAGGTCGCGCAGACCACCCAGAGCGGCAGCAGCATCGCCAGCGACAGCGGCGAGATCGCGATCGCACCGCCAGTCAGCACAACAAACAGGGTCGGCCGGCTCGGCGCCCAGCGCAAGGCGACGATCCCGCCGACGACCAGGCCGGTCGCCTCGGCCGCGGAGATCAGGCCCCAGGCGGCCGGGCCGCCCAGGTGCGCGCGGGCCACGGCCGGGCCCAGCACCTGGAAGCCACCGCACCAGGCGGCGAGCACCACGGTGTACTGGAGCACGGTCGCCCACAGCCAGGTACGCGACCGGAACTCCGACCAACCCTCACGCAGCTCGCGGAGCATGCTCGGGGCGTGCTCGCCCCCCGCCGCAGCGGCAGCCGACCGGGCGAGCGGCGTAACCCGTATCGCGAGCAGCAACGGCACCGTGCCGAGCATGCCGACGCCGCAGCCGGCCAGCGCCCAGCCGGCCCCGAACAGCGCCACGCACTCGCCCGCCAGCGCGGCGCCCGCCATCATGGCGGCGTTCATGATCAGCCTGCTGATCGCGCTCGCCTCGCGCATCTGCCCGGCGGTGACCAGCCGCGGCAGCAGCGCCATCGACGCCGGGTAGAACAGCGCGATGCCGGTGCCGGTCAGCAGCTCAAGCAGGACCATCACCCAGATCCCCGGCCGGCTGGTCAGCACCAGGATGCCGAACAGCCCCTCGCCGACGGCGACCATGAGGTTCGCCGCCACGATCACGAGCTGCGGCGCGACCCGGTCCGCGATCACGCCGCCGACGAGCACGAAGACCAGCGACGGTGCCGCCTGGGCGGCGATCACGTATGACAGGTCGGCGGTCGACCCGGTGGCGGCGAGTACCGCGAACGAGACGCCGACGAGCGAGAACGTGGCGGCCATCGGAGCCAGCAAGCGGTCGGCCAGCAGCAGCCGGAAGTTGCGGTTGGCCAGCACGGGGAAGCGGCGCCGCAGCGCGCGCGTGAACATGACAAGCATCCAATCTGATCGGGTGAGCAGCCGGCCTACGATGCTAACCGCGCCGGTCAGAGGCACCCAACAGGTTTTCCGCCCGGCACGCGGCGCCGCCGGCCGCCCCGGCCCGAGACGCCCTGCGGCCCCGGCCGGCAACCGGCCGGCGACCGGCCGGCGACCAGGCGGCGATCAGGCGGCGGCCGGCCCCGGTCGGCCGCCGCCTGATCGTATACACCGGTTGCTGGGCACCTGCGCCATCTGACTGGTCAGTTGCTCACTGGGGTTAGCGCCGGAAATGCCCGGCGCCCTCTCTGCAACCGCCGGCAACGTCGGCGCATTCCGGGCGCGGCCCGCCGGAGAAGGATCCACCGATTAGGTCCGTAACGACCGTCTGTAGAGTCTGCTTGCGGGCGGCCGCCCAGGAACGGGCCGCGGTCGCCGACGGGCCGGAACCCGGCACAGTGCCGGACGGACCGGCAGCGCAGCTATCGAGGAGGCCAGTCGCTGATGAGCATCCTTGGCACGAGAGTCATGCGGACCGAGGACCCGCGGTTCCTGACGACCGGTGGCGTCTACACCGAGGACCTGACCGACGAGCGACTCGACGGCGCGTGTCACGTGTTCTTCGTCCGCTCCCCCGTCGCGCACGCGCGGATCGGCCGGATCGACGTCAGCGCCGCGCTGGACGCTCCCG
>DASPZH010000250.1:0-1601 GCA_035636335.1 Streptosporangiaceae bacterium | reverse complement strand
TCGCGGCACATCAGCTCGGGCAGCCGCGCGCGCAGGTCGGCGGGCGTGGGCGTCAAGGCGGCAGCCTCCAGGGCGGCGGGATGGGTCCAGACCAGGATCGCGGTCGGGCCCACCGATGCCTAACGCTTTTCTGGCTCGCTGGCTTCCGGCTAGGGCGTGTCTCTACGAGACTTGCCTCAGCCAGCCGCGCCTCAGTCCAGCCGCGCCTCAGCCCAGCCGCGCCTCCTGCCGCAGCAACCCGGCCAGCTCGCCCGGGCCCGGCGCACCGCCCGCCGCATGGCCGTCGAGGCCGCGGGCAGCGAACCAGTTCACCACGTTGGCCGCGTCCCGGTCGAGGAACTCGGCGCCGCGCGGGTGCGCGATCACGTCGATCACCTGCGGCAGGTCGATCAGGACGAGCCGACCGCGGTGGACGAGCATGTTGTACGCGGACAGGTCGCCGTGCGCGAGGCCGAGCCCGGCCAGCGCGCGGAGCGCCCGGACGAGCTGATCCCACAGCGCGGCGAGCTCATCGCCGCGCGGACGCGTCTCGGCGAGCCTCGGCGCCGCCGTCCCGTCCGGCTCGCCGATGAACTCGAGCAGGATCTCGGTCCCAGTCACCTGGACCGGGTACGGCACCGGGATCCCTTCCCGGCAGAGCCGGCCGAGCGCGACGAACTCGGCGGCAGCCCACTGCCGGGCGATCATCGCGCGCCCGGTCGCGGTCCTGCGGGCCATTGCCCGGTTGTCCCTGGACTCGCGGACGCGCCGGCCGTCCAGGTACTCGCTGTCGCGGTGAAACTGCCGGTGCTCGGCCGCCCGGTAGCGCTTGGCGGCGAGCAGGCACGACGGGCCGGTGTCCGGCACGCCGCGCCGGAGCAGGAAGACGTCCGCCTCCTTGCCGGTCTTCAGGACTCCAAGTTCGGTGTCGGTCGCGGCCAGGTCGGTGACCAGCCAGTCCGGGTACGGCCGGGGCCCGCGCTCGGTAGGCGAGGACTGATCCCAGGTGGACCAGCGGTCGCCGTCCGGCAAGCCGTCGACCGGGTCGAGCGCGTCGGCGGGCCGGAGCTGGCGGCGGTTCCGGTTCCGCTTGGCGAAGGTTGGATCGTCGTCGTCAAAGCGCCGCTTGCCGCGGCGGGTATACGCGTGATCGGGCACTGAAATGGCTCCTTGAACAGAGAGCGGGCAGCGTGAATCGCGAAACGGTCATCGTCATGCCCTCCTCTCCGCTCAGCCGTCCGGCCGGCACCGCCGACGGGACGGCACCTCCGACGGGACGGCAACCCGGGAGCCCAGCCCCCGCCGTGGCCGCGCGGGCGCTCGCTGAGACTCGCACGCCGGGGACGCGAGCCGCAACCGAATATCGGCTGGCGGGTCCCGGCAGATGCGCAACGGCGATCAAGCCCCGCGCCGAGCGCAGATGGCACGATCGGGACATGAGCGAGCCGGAGGGGCGCGGCGCCACCTGGACCGAGGAGCGACGGACGAGCGCGTCGGCTGACACCTTTGCTCGCTTCCTCGACGTCCTGGCCGACACGATGGACGACCACGAGGCATCGGGCGAGTCGCTGGCGGCGCGCGTGCACCTGTCCAGGTTTCACTTCGACCGGCTGGTCTCGGCC
>DASPZH010000249.1:0-1721 GCA_035636335.1 Streptosporangiaceae bacterium | reverse complement strand
GGACCTGCCCAAGGTCCACGGCGACGCGGTCTGCGCCACGCTGGCCGGGTCCCGCTCGGCGGCGCGCATCCTGATGCTGACCGCGGCCGCCACGGTCGGCGACCGGGTGCAGGGCCTCAACCTCGGCGCCGACGACTACCTGGGCAAGCCGTTCGCGTTCGAGGAGCTTGTGGCCAGGGTCCGGTCGCTGGCCCGGCGCGCCCCGGCCGCCGTCCCGGTGATCGTGCGCGGCGACATCGTGTTCGACCGGGCCCGCCGCCGGGTCAGCCGGGCGGGCCGGCCGCTGTCGCTCACCCGCAAGGAGATGGGGATCCTGGAGGAGCTCCTGGCCGCCGACGGGGGCGTGGTCAGCACCGAGGACCTGCTGGAGCGGGTCTGGGATGAGAACGCCGACCCATTCACCCGCACGGTCACGGTGACGATCGGCCGGCTGCGGCACAAGCTCGGCGAGCCCGACCCGATCGACACCGTGGTCGGCAGCGGCTACCGGCTCCCATGAACATCCGCGCGCTGCTGCGCCCGGTCCGCCGGCTCTGGCCGCAGAAGGTCAGGACCCGGCTCACGCTCATCTACGCCACGCTGTTCTTCACCGCCGGGTCGGCGCTGCTCGGGCTCACCTACGGGCTGCTTGCCAGCAGCCTTCCCACGCAGCCACCCGCGGCCGCGACGGTCAACCGCCACGAGCTGAGCAACCTGATCCGTGAGTGCGAGTCGGCGCGCTTTCCTCCCAACAGAGAGCGCCTGGTCCCTGTCCTGCCGAAAATTCTGCCCGCGTGCAAGCCGGCGGAGGCCGCCTACTACGCCGGCACCGCCGCGGGCCTGCAGGCGCAGCGCCAGCACGCCCTGAGCGACCTGCTGGTGTTCTCGCTCGCCGGCCTCGGGGTCATAACGGTCGCGTCGGGCGGCCTGGGCTGGTTCATGTCCGGCCGCGTGCTCCGCCCGGTGCGGGTGATCACCCAGACCGCCCGCCGGGCGTCCGAGCGGCACCTCGGCGAGCGGCTGGCGCTGACCGGGGCCAGGGACGAGTTCAAGGAGCTGGCCGACACCTTCGACGACATGCTCGAACGCCTAGACGCGGCGTTCGCCACCCAGCGCCGGTTCGTCGCCAACGCCTCGCACGAGCTGCGCACCCCGCTGACCGTGATGCGCACCGCGATCGACGTGACCTTGGCCAAGCCGTCCCCGACAGAGCGGCAGCTCACCGACATGGCCGTGCGCGTGCGGCGCTCGATCGACCGGGCCGAGGGCATGGTCGAGGCGCTGCTCACCCTGGCCGTCAGCGACCAGGGCAAGCTCAGCACCGAGTTCACCGACCTGGCTACCTGGGCCGAGGACGCCATCGACGCCGCCGCTCCCGAGATCGAGCGCCTGGACCTGCACGTCGACACCAAGCTTGACCCGGCCGAGACAACCGGAGACCCGCAGCTGCTGGAGCGGATGATCGCGAACCTGGTCGACAACGCCGTCCGGCACAACGAGCCCGGCGGCTGGATCAGGCTGCGCACCGGCAGCAGCGACGCCGCCGCCTACCTCGAGATCGCCAACAGCGGGCCGTTCATCCCCGACGACGCCGTGCCCTCGCTGTTCGAGCCGTTCCGGCGCATGCAGGCCCGGACCGGCGTCCGCGACGGCGTCGGGCTCGGCCTGTCCATCGCCCGCTCCGTCGTCACCGCGCACCGTGCGACCGTTACCGCCCGCAGCCAGCCCGCCGGCGGCCTCGA
>DASPZH010000248.1:0-12135 GCA_035636335.1 Streptosporangiaceae bacterium | reverse complement strand
TATGACCGGCTGGGGCACGCCCGAGCCTTCGTCGCTCGGGTCGGTCACCGTCGCGCGGCTGCGCGACCTGGCGGCGCGCGGGGAGTTCGGCAGCGGCAGCATGGGCCCGAAGGTCGAGGCGGCCTGCCGGTTCGCCGCCGGCGGCGGCCGGGCGATCATCACGCACCTCGCCACGATCGAGGACGCGCTGGCCGGCACGGCCGGCACGGTGGTGACGCGGGGCGGTGCGGCAGACTGACATCGGCC
Organism: Streptosporangiaceae bacterium; assembly: GCA_035636335.1. Lineage (GTDB taxonomy): Bacteria > Actinomycetota > Actinomycetes > Streptosporangiales > Streptosporangiaceae > Chersky-822. Next base: position 11,889 of record DASPZH010000248.1, on the reverse strand, counting down.
CGACGGGCCAGCGAGGCAGTGAGACCGAGGCAGCAAGACCGAGGAGTGAGCCGTGCCCGAGCCGATTGAGGTCCGCAAGGTGCCCCTGCACAGCGTCACGGACGCGAGCGAACTCACCAGGCTGATCGACGACGGGGTGATCGAGGCCGACCGGGTGATCGCCGTGATCGGCAAGACCGAGGGCAACGGCGGCGTCAACGACTACACCCGGATCCTCGCCGACCATGCGTTCCGCGAGGTGCTGACCGCGAAGGGCGGCCGCAGCGACCAGGAGGTCGGGCAGATCCCGATCGTCTGGTCGGGCGGTACCGACGGGGTGATCAGCCCGCATGCGACGATCTTCGCGACGCTGCCGGCCGACCGGGCGGTGCGAACGGACGAGCCGAGGCTGACGGTCGGGTTCGCGATGAGCGAGCCGTTGCTGCCCGAAGACATCGGCCGGTCCGCCATGATCGTCAAGGTGGCCGACGCGGTCCGGGCGGCCATGGGGCGGGCCGGGATCTCCGACCCGGCGGACGTGCACTACGTGCAGACGAAGACCCCGTTGCTGACGATCCACACGATCAGGGATGCGAAGAGCCGCGGCCAGACGGACTGGACCGAGAACACGCACGAGTCGATGGACCTGTCGAACGGCTGCACCGCCCTGGGGGTCGCGGTCGCGCTCGGCGAGGTCGAGATGCCGTCCGACGCGGACGTGCTGCACAACCGCGGCCTGTACTCCTCGGTTGCCTCCTGCTCGTCCGGGGTCGAGCTTGACCGGGCACAGGTCGTCGTGGCCGGCAACGCGCGCGGTGTCGGCGGCCGGTTCCGGATCGGGCACTCGGTGATGCGGGATGCGCTGGACGCCGACGGGATCTGGGCGGCGATCAAGGACGCCGGCCTTGACCTGCCGGACCGGCCGCACCCGTCGGACCTGGACGGCCGCCTGGTGAACGTGTTCCTCAAGTGCGAGGCGAGCCAGGACGGCAGCGTGCGTGGCCGCCGCAACGCCATGCTGGACGACTCCGACGTGCACTGGCACCGTCAGATCAAGGCCTGCGTGGGCGGCGTGACCGCCGCCGTGACCGGCGACCCCGCCGTGTTCGTCTCGGTGTCGGCGGCCCACCAGGGTCCCGATGGCGGCGGTCCGGTCGCCGCGATCGTGGACCTCGGCGGCTAGGTTCTCAGCCCGGTGCTGGCCAGCGGGCGGTCGGCAGCGGATAATGCGGATGACGGCGGCCAGAAGGGCGGAATTGCCATGCGGAGGCGTTTCTCTCGCTCGATCATTCCGATAGCGGCTCTCCTGCTCGGGTCCGGGGCCAGTCAGGCGCTCGCTGTTGGCGCTGGTGCGCCGGCCACCGGCGGGCCCTCCCCGGCAGCGGTCCAGGCGGAGGGCGTCCCGGCGCTCGGACCGGTGTTCCTGATCATCGGCGAGAACACCACGTACTCCCACCTGACCACGACCAACGCTCCCTACCTGATGAATACGATCCGCCCGCGCGCTGCCTGGCTCAGCAACTACTACGCGGCCACGCACTGGTCGCAGGCGAACTACGTGGCGATGGTCACCGGCCAGTTCACCAAGTGCGAGCAGCAGGACTACGGGATTGCCTGCCACCAGAACGTCGACAACCTTTACCACCAGATGGACGTGGCCGGGCTCACCTGGAAGGTGTGGCTCGAAGCGGGCTCGGCCAAGTGCGACACCGGGTCGGGCGGCAGCTGCGCGAGCAACACGGCGTGCCCGCTCACGGGCTTCTACACGACGGGTAACCCGCCGATCCTGTTCGACGACATCGAGGGCCCGAATGGCGTCTGGTCCGCCACCACGCCGTCCGCGGAATGCCTCGCCAACGACGTTCCCGCGGGGACGCCGACCTCGGGCATGGCGACGTTCAATGCCGACCTGGCAAGCGGCCAGGTCGGCAGGTTCAACACGGTCATCCCCAACGGCTGCGAGGATGGCGAGGCCAACTGCAAGCCGGTGAACAACCGGTACACGCAGTTCGACAACTTCCTCCGCGCGGAAGTGCCGAAGATCGAGGCGTCGCCCGCGTTCGGCAGCAACGGCGTCATCGTCATCACCTACGACGAGGATCAAAGGGCAGGCGGGATCGCGGCCAAGAACGGTCTGGGGTCGGGCGGCCACGTCGTCTGCGCGATCCTGAGCCCGCTCGCGGTTCCTGGCAGCTACGGCCAGAAGTATTACCACTACAGCGTGCTGCGCACGCTGGATGACGGGTTTGGCATCACGAGCTACCTGGGCGACGCGAATGAGGTCAGCCCGATCAGCAGCATCTGGCGCCGGTGAGGTCGGTCTCGCCGGGCCCGTCGTCTTGGCCGGTGCCGTCGTCTTGGCCGGTGCCGTCGACCTGGCGGGGCCCCGGGCGGTCAAGCAGCAGCGTCATGAACGTGTTGTCCGGGCTCGGGCGGTTGTCGGCGAACGGCCCGCACGGGACGAAGCCCCTGCGACCGTTTTGTGGGCGTGTTGTTGCGGGATTGTCGGTGGCGGGTGTTACGATACGAATGATTGTTCGAGAGAGATGGCGTGGCCTGGGCCGTATGAGCCCGACGTGAACAAGCAGCTAGGACTGCCGGGGAGTGCCCCGGGAGACCCCGCCCAGGTCGTCGGCCCTCCGCCTGTCGCGTGGCGCGCGTTGTAGCCCCCGGTTCTTTTCCATAACGAATGCCTGTCCGCCTGTGCCGCGGCGCCGGCCGGCGCCGCCCGGGGTGACCCGGGATCCGGCCGCCGGGCCGTGCCGGCAAGCCTTGAGGGAGGTGTCCCCGTGTGCGTTCCCGGTCAGCAGGCCCGGCCTGCGGCTGCCGCGCCGCGCAATGCGGGTGAGGCGCTGGCGGCGCTGCGCTGGGGACTGGGGTATCTCGCGACGGCGAAGTCAACGGCGCTGACGACGGCCGAGAGGGCGGAGTGCTTGCGGGAGCTGGAGCGGGCCGAGTCGGTGCGGATCGCGGCGCGGTCCAGCGTGCTGTCGGCGTTCGACGAGAGCGGCGGGCACCGGGAGGACGGGCAGGGCAGCGCGCGGTCGTGGCTGCGCTGGCAGGCCCGGATCACCGGAGCGGCGGCCGGGGCGGCGGCCGCGTGGGCGCGGCGCCTGGCCGCGCATCCGGCGGTGCACGCGGCGCTCGGCCAGGGCGTGGTGTCGCCGTCATGGGCGCGGGCGATCTGCGACTGGTCTGATTTGCTGCCCGAGTCGCTCCGGCCGGACGCGGATGCGATCTTGCTGGCCGCCGCAGCCGCCGGCGCCGAACTCGCGGACCTGGCGGGGCTGGCGGAGGAAATGCGGGCTCGGACCGCGCGCCCGGATCGCGATGACGGCGGGGACGGCGGGTTCGGCGACCGGTCGCTGCGGCTGGACCTGCACTATCGGGGCGCGGGCAAGCTGTCGGGTGACCTGACGCCGCGGTGTGCGGCGGCGTTGCAGGCCGTGCTGGAGGCGCTGGGGAAGAAGGCCGGGCCGGAGGACGCCCGGAGCCGCGCCCAGCGGGATCAGATGCGCTGGAAGAGGCCTGCCGTCGGCTGATCGCGGCCCGGAACCTGCCGGAGCGGGCCGGGCAGCCGACCCGGATCCAGCTCGTGATGACCCTGGACCAACTCCTCGGCCTCCAGCCCGGCAGTACCGGCGGCCCCGGCTGCGGCCCGGCCGACGCGGACAGCCGAGCCGGGTCTCGGGAAGTGGCGCGGCGGGCGCTGTTCCCCCACCGCGGCGACCTGACCCGGCCGCAGCCGGCCGGCTGGACCGGGCCCGGGCCGCTGGCCACCCCCGGCGACCTGTGCGACGCCTCGATCGTCCCGGTCGTCACCGGCCACGTCGACCACGAACTCCTCAACCGCCTCATCGGCGACCTGCTCGGCGGCGGCCGCCAGCCCGCCAGCCCCTCGCCCGGCGGCCCGCAGCCTGGCGGCGCGGAGCCCGGCGGCGCGGAGCCCGGCAGCGCGGAGCCTGCGGGCGGGCAGGCCGGCGCGCCGGCGGGGACGCTGGCCGGGCGGCTCACCGCGAGCTACCTGCGCGACCTGATCGTCCGCCACGCCGTCTCCCTGCTGTCCGGACCGTCCGGGCTGGCGTCCCGGCTCCGCGCCGGCACCCTGACCGGCCCGGCCGCCGCGATCAGCCTGCCCCTGGACGTCGGCACCGCCACCGAGACCATCCCGTCCTACCTGCGCAGCGCCGTCATCTTGCGCGACCAGCACTGCGGCTTCCCCGGCTGCACCCAGCCCCCGTCGGCGTGCCAGGTGCATCACCTGATCCCCCGCTCCGAGGGCGGCACCACCAGCCTGGACAATTGCGGCTTGTACTGTCTTTTCCACCACCTCGTGGTGATCCACCAGTGGGGCTGGAAGATCATCTCGCACCCCGACGGCACCAAGACCGCGATCAGCCCCGACGGCACCAAGACCCTCCACAGCCACGACCCGCCCCAAGCCGCCTGAGAACGGCGCAACGGTGCTCGACGGCGCGGTCGTCGGCAAGCGCGCCCTCGTCGCGGCCGGGTGCATGGTGCCGCCCGGCATGACCGTGCCCGACGGGATGCTGGCCGTCGGGATCCCGGCGCGGGTCGCAGGCGAGGTCATCGGGGGCGCGCTGCGGTGGGTGCAGACCAATCCCGCCACGTACCGGGACCTGGCCAGGCGGCACGCGGCTGGGGTACGCCCGGCCGGCGGTCCGGCGTAGGGTCTGCGTCGTGTCCCACCGGGAGCTGGTAGTTCTCGGCACCGCGAGCCAGGTGCCCACCCAGCGGCGTAACCACAACGGCTACCTGCTCCAGTGGGACGGCGACGGGTTGCTGTTCGATCCTGGCGAGGGAACCCAGCGCCAGATGCTGCTCGCCGGGGTCTCTGCGAGCCAGATCACCAGGATCTGCCTCACCCATCTCCACGGGGATCACTGCCTCGGCGTGCCGGGAGTGCTCTAGCGGCTGTCGCTCGACCGGGTCCCGCACGTCGTGGAGGCGTACTATCCGGCGGCGAACCGGGAGGTGTTCGCGCGACTGCGGCAGGCGGCCCTGTACCGCGGCGACGCGCTGCGGCTGCAGGAACGGCCGGTCGAAGCTGACGGCACGATCGCCCAGGCAGCGGCCTTCCGCCTGGAGGCCAGGCAGCTGTCGCACACCGTGCCGACCTTCGGATACCGGCTGGTGGAGCCGGACGGGCGGCGGATGCTGGCGTACAGGCTCGCCGCGGCCGGGGTCGCAGGGCCGGACGTGGGACGGCTGCAGCGTGACGGCCGCGTGGTGGCGCGGAACCGGGTGGTGACGCTCGCGGAGATGAGCGAGCCGCGACAAGGCCATCGGTTCGCCTTCATCATGGACACCAGGCTCTGCGACGCCGCGTTCGCGCTCGCCGACGGGGCCGACCTGCTCGTCTGCGAGTCCACGTTCGTCGCCGCGGACGCCGCGCTCGCGCGCGAGTACAGCCACCTGACCGCCGGGCAGGCAGGCCGGATCGCCCGCGAATCCGGGGCGCGGCTGCTCGTCCGGACGCATTTCTCGCAGCGTTACGGTGCGGACGCGGGCAGCCGGCTGGCGGGGGAGGCCGCGGCCGAGTTCGGCGGCGAGGTGGTGCTGGCCAACGACCTCGACCGGATTTCCGTCCCGCGCCGTCAGGGATTACCCCGGCGCGGTCCGGGGTGAAGGGTCAGGCTCGTGAACTGGAAACGGCGAGGAACCGAGCCGTCGCCGCCGCCTGGCCGTCCAGCTCGTCCCGTTCAGGTTCCTCATCTACGGCGAGCTTGCAGGCGCCGAGCTGGGACCCGTCAGGTAACCGCAGCCGCGGATGCGGTCCTGGCACCGCTCTAGGTGTCCTGTTCTGCTTGCCGGAGGTTGACGTGGTAGGCCTCAGGCGGCCACGCGCGGTAGATCATGGGCAAGGGACTGAGCGGTGCCTGGCGGTAGTTGAACGCGTGGCTGAAGGGGTAGGCGCGGGCGTCGTTGGGGCCGAGGGGGGTCAGGCCGAAGGTGTGCTCGGTGTAGGCGAGGATCCCGGCGAAGGTGGTGGCGGTCGTGTCGGTGAAGCCGCGCCTGGCGTAGGGGCTGACGATGACCAGGGGAGTGCGCGGTCCTTGCGCCGTCCCGTCCGGGTTGACCCCGGGCGGGACCTGGTCGTAGAAGCAGCCGCAGTCGTCCCAGGTGATGAACAGCGCGGTGGATCGCCACTGCGGTCCGTTCATGACCGCCGAGGCGATCTGGCCGAGCCAGTCGTCGCCGGCGGTCATGGAGAACCCGTTGTGCTCGCTGAGTACGGCGTCCTTGCCGCCGGGAGTGACAACGGCGAAGCTGGGCAACCTGCCGGAACGGGGATCCCGGACGAAGCTCGCGCTAGGCACGTTGTTCGCCTGCTGGCGGGTGTACAGGCATTCGGCGAAGGAGGGGCAGATATCCCAGCCGTAGCCGCCGTCAGCGGGCCCGCGCACGGTAGGCGGCTTCGGCTCGCCGTAGATCCGCCACGACCGCCCGGCGGCGTGCAGGCGGTCCAGAATGGTCGGCTCGTGCTTCGCCGGGGTGGGCTCGAACGCCCCGCCGTTGGCCAGCCCGAGCGAGTAGTCGGGGATGCAGCTCGGCACTTGCCTGACGGCGCCACCCGGAGCCCTCCACGGGGTGATCTTGTTGGAGTCGCAGCCCCACCCGGACCCTTTGCTGACACCGGGGGCAGGGCGGGGGTTCGCGCCCTCGAAGCCGTCGAGGGACCCCATCACCGCGTACAGGTGACCGCCCCAGGACGGGCTGTCAGCCATCGAGAAGGTCCGGTCGCTGATCGCGAACCGGTGCGCCAGCGCCGCCAGGTTGGGCACCTGCCCGGGCTTGTACCCGCCGATGCACGCATACCCCGTCTTGGCGGTGCAGCCCTGCACGTTCTGCCAGCCGTCCATCCTCCCGCCGTCGATGGCCGCTCGCTGTGCGTTCACGCTGTGCGACACGACCGGCACGATGTCCGGCAGCACGCCGGGGGTGACCACGCTGCCGTCCGACAGGGTGACCGACGACGGCATCCCGCCATCGGGGCACCGGCCGTGGTTGTGACGGCACCAGTATCCCAGCACGTCGTCGAACGAATGGTTCTCCAGGTACAGCACGACGATGTGCCGGATCGGCGTCGGCTGCGCGGCCGCCGATCCGGCCACGGCAAGCCCGCCCAGCCCGGCCGCGCCCGCCGCCAGCAGCGCGATCGCGCGCACCCGGGCAGCCCTGAGAAATCCGCCGTGAGCTGCCACCGCCGAAGCCTCCTGCCGGGGCCGCTGCCCCGTCGCTGTGCCGCAATTATCACAGCTCGGGAGAATCGGGATCGGTAAGTCCCGTAAGCCCCGGGCCGAATTCCCGTGAATGTCGCAGCACCTGGGCAAGCGATCAGGGCCTGCCGGCCAACTCGGAGGTCCAGACCACGACCTTCGTGCGGTCGCCGCGGAACAGGTCGCGCGCGAACTCGAGCGGCAGACCCGATCGCGCGTAGGCGGTGCGCTCGACCAGCATCAGCGGCCCGGCGCGGATCGCCCGCGAGGTCACGGGCGGGGCCCTGCGGTGGGTGCGGACCGACCAACCCCGCCGCCTACCGCGACCTGGCCAGGCGGCACGCGGCGGGCGTACGGCCGGCGGACGGCCCGGCGTAGGGTCGGTCTCGTGTCCAACCGGGAACTTGTGGTTCTCGGCACTGCGAGTCAGGTGCCTACCCGGCGCCGCAACCACAACGGCTACCTGCTCCGCTGGGATGCCGACGGGCTGCTGTTCGACCCGGGCGAGGGAACCCAGCGCCAGATGCAGTTCGCCGGGGTCACGGCCAGCCAGATCGGCAGCATCTGCATCACCCATTTCCACGGGGACCACTGTCTGGGCGTGCCCGGCGTGCTCCGGCGGATGTCGCTCGATCAGGTCCCTCATGTCGTGCAGGCCTGCTACCCGGCGGCCAGCCGGGCGGTGTTCGGGCGGCTGCGGCACGCGTCCCTGTACCGCGACGATGCGGTTCGGCTGGTGGAACGGCCGGTCAGCGGCGATGGCACGGTCTTCCAGGCGGCGGCCTTCCGGCTGGAGGCCAGGCAGTTGTCGCACACCGTGCCGACCTTCGGATACCGGCTGGTCGAGCCTGACGGGCGGCGGATGCTGCCGGACAGACTCGCCGCGGCCGGGGTGAGCGGGCCGGACGTTGGCCTCCTGCAGCGTGAGGGCCGGCTGGAGCGCGAGGACCACGAGGCGGGGACCCGGGAGGTCACGCTGGAGGAGGTCAGCGAGCCTCGGCCTGGCCAGCGCTTCGCGTTCATCATGGACACCAGGCTCTGTGACGCCGCGTTCGCGCTCGCCGACGGGGCCGACCTGCTCGTCTGCGAGTCCACGTTCGTCGGCGCCGATGCCTCGCTCGCGCGCCAGTACGGCCACCTGACGGCGGGGCAGGCCGGCCGGATCGCCGGCGAGTCAGGTGCGCGGCTGCTCGTGCTGACGCACTTCTCGCAGCGCTACGGCGAGGACGGCGACCGGCGGCTAGCCGGGGAGGCCGAAGCGGAGTTCGGCGGCGAGGTCGTGATCGCCGCCGACCTGGATCGGATCCCCGTCCCGCGCCGTACCGGGTAGCCGACGCTCGCCCGCGGCTGGCCTTTCATGATCGCGAAGGATTTTCCCGCGCCGGCGAGGAATATCCTTCGCGATCATGGTCTGGGTGCTCGTCCGGGGCACCGGCCGTGGGGGTGGTGGGAGTCGGCGGGGCCGCGCCTCAGCCACCCGGACGCCCGAGCGGCGGGCCCGAGCGGCGGGCCCGGGTCAGAGGCTGCCGGCCAGCTCGGACGTCCAGACGACGACCCGCGTCCGGTCGCCACGGAACAGGTCGCGCGCGAACTCGAGCGGCAGGCCTGAGCGCGCGTACGCGGTGCGCTCGACCAGCATCAGCGGCGCGCCCTCGGCGACGCCGAGCGCCTCGGCCTCGCGCACTCCCGCGCAGACCGGCTCCAGGCTCTCCCTGGCCCGGTGGGGCCGCTGGCCGTACTTCTCGCTGAGCAGGTCGTACAGCGACCCGTCGAGGCGGTAGCCGAGCAGGCCGGGGCACCGCTCGGCCGGGAAGAGCGAGTGCTCGATCAGGATCGGCTGCCCGCCCGCCAGCCGCAGCCGCCGCACCTCGTAGACCGGAGCGCCCAGGCCGATCTCCAGGGCGGCCGCGGCGGCCGCGCTGGCCCTGATCTCGGCGGCGGCCAGGACCCGGGCCCCGGCGACCAGGCCGTGCCTGCGGAGCTGCTCGGAGAACCCGGCCAGGATGGTGAGGTCCTGCTCGACCTTGGGCTCGGCGACGAACGTGCCGCCGCTGCGGCCGACGGTCCTGGTGACCAGGCCGCGCTGGGCCAGTTCGGCCAGCGCGTGCCTGAGCGTCATCCGGCTGACACCGAGCCAGGCGGCCAGGTCCTGCTCGGTGGGCAGCCGGTCGCCAGGCGCGAGCCGTCCCGCGGCGATCGCGTCGGCGAGCCAGTCCTCGATCTGGCCGTGCACGGTCACCCCTCGCCCGCGGACCAGCTTCGGCGGCTTGCGGCCGGGCAGTCGCGGATGCCAGATCCCGCTCGCCGCGGGCCGCTCCGCCCGGTCGGCCTCGGCTCGGGCCCGATCAGGCAGAACTGGCTCCGTTGCCATCAGATGTCCTTCCGCCAGGCAGGAAACACCGCCGTCACGCTACCGCCCGACAGCCGCCACGATATGCGGCTGCGCAGCGGCGGCACCGCCAGCCCGCGGGGACTCAGGCCACGAGCGGCGCGTCGTCGCCGGCCGGAGTGACGACCGGCGTGAACTCCTTGTTCCGGCCGGTGATCGCGTAGTAGGCGACGCCGATCAGCGCGATCGCCACGAACACGGTCCACAGGATCGGGATCCCGTTCAGGAACCCGACATGGAAGTTGAGCAGCAGGCCGGTCTGCTTGGGCGTGGGGTTGCTCGCCGCTCTGGGCCATGCGAAGTTGACGAGCATGGCGCAGCCGTACAGCAGGCCGACCGCGTTGACGACGAGCCCCCAACGGCCGAGCTTGAACGGGGCTTCGGTCCTCGGCCAGCCCTTCAGCCTGGCTCGCAGGATCGCCAAGTTGCCGAGGAAGTAGCTCAGGTAGATCATGCCGGTTGCCGCGATCGCGATGATCCCGGCGCCGGAGTACTGGAGCAGCGGAACCGCGGCCAGGACCGCGACCGCGACGCAGGACCAGATCGGCGTATGCAGGGTGGACGCGACCCGGCTCAGCAGCCCGGACAGCGGAAGCTGGTTGTCGCGCGACATGCCGAAGCAGAGCCTGATCGTCGCGGCCATGATCGACAGGCAGCAGACGAAGATCGCCGCGGACACGACCAGCAGGTAGATCGTGGCGAACGGGGCCGAGAAGTTGGCCTCGATGATCTGGGCCGGTCCCCAGCCGTTCTTGATCGCCGTGCCCAGGTTCGGGATGGAGATCAGCGTGCCGAGCAGGAACACGCCGCCGATGATGAACGCGCCGATGATCGAGAACAGCACCGCCTTGGGCGCCGCCCGGCGCGGGTCCCTGGTCTCCTCGGACAGCGTCGACGCGGTGTCGAAGCCGTAGATCACGAACAGCGACATGAACATGGCCACGAGGAACGTGCTCCCGGTTACGTGCAACCCGGCGCTCTTGGTCACCACGTTGAAGCCCTGGTGGTCGTGGAACGCCATCAGGATCAGCGCGAACACGAACATCCCGAGGATCTCGAACACCACGCCGGTGTTGTTGATCAGCGCGACCAGCCGCACGCCGTAGATGTTGAGCACGGTGATCACCACGAGCGTGATCACGGCCACCCAGAGCTGGGCGTGCAGCAGGTCGGACGAGGACCCGGCGCCCAGGCTGTGCCAGCCGAGCCCGTTCAGCGCCGGGATCAGCGCGAGCGGGATGGTCGCGATCACCGCGGTGACGGTCAGGATGCCGGCGAACAGGTAGGTCCAGCCGCTGAACCAGGCGTACCGGCGCCCGGCCAGGTACTTGGTCCACTGGAACACCGACCCGGCGATCGGGTAGTGGCTGGAGACCTCGGCGAAGTTCATCGCGATAACGAACTGCCCGGCCGCGACGACCGGCCAGGTCCAGATGAAGACGCCGCCGATCGTGGTCAGGCCCAGCGCGAACAGCGTGAAGATGCCGGTCGACGGCGAGATGTAGCTGAACGCGACCGCGAAGGAACTGAAGGTGCCCAGCCCGCGCTTGAGCTCCTGCTTGTAGCCGAACTGGGCGAGGTCGGCGCTGTCGCGCTCCCCGCCGGCCTGCTCGGTCGTTGCGCTCATCGGAGGTCCTCCAACCAGACGGGACGCGGTTTGAGGCGTTAGCGTAGGGCTAAGCGGACTAACTGTCCATACCCTTTGGCCGGGCTGACCTGGCGAACCACGGGATGTTTCCGGAAAGTTCCGCCCGATGAATCTAGACCTTTTAACGTTGACTGCCTACGCTACGCACCACTACCACCCGGGAGGCGAGCTTGGAAACCAGCGCTGCCGAAGACCTGGACGTGATCTTCGATCAGGTACCGAGCCTGGCCGGCAGGCCGCGCACGGTCACCGAGCTGCCCGGCGGGCTGACCAACAGGAACTTCAAGATCTCCACGCTCAACGGGACGTTCGTGGCCAGGGTCGCCTCAGGGGGAGGCGAGCTGCTGGCGATCGACCGGGACCGCGAGTACGGCAACTCGGTGCGCGCTGCCGCGGCCGGCGTCGGCGCGCCGGTGATCGAGTACCAGCCGGCGGCGGGCGTGCTGGTACTTGGGTTCCTGCCGGGCCGGACGCTGACCAACGCCGACGTGGCCGACCAGGGCAGGCTGGTCAGGATCGCGCGGGCCTGCCGCCAGTTGCACGGCGCCGAGCGGTTCGACGGCGACTTCGACATGTTCGAGATCCAGCGCGGGTACCGGGCCGTGGTCGCGGAGCGCGGGATCGCGATCCCG
>DASPZH010000247.1:0-6768 GCA_035636335.1 Streptosporangiaceae bacterium | reverse complement strand
GGCTCGAACCGATCTCGGCGAGGCCATGCCAGACCGCCGGGGTCATAGCGTTGCGGCGCTCGGGTCGGCCGAGCGTGACGGTTGCCACCGCGCCGTCGATCGCGAGCCGCAGCCCGCCCGCCTGAAGCTCGGTCTGGCTGCCGGTCACGTGCTACCCCTTAGCTCGCCCCCTGGTCGCGCCGCCGCGGCTGCGCAGCGCAACGCCCGACTCGGCGAGGATGCGGTGAATGAACCCGTAGGACCTGCCTGTCGATGCGGCCAGCGCGCGGATGCTCTCCCCTGCGCTGTACCGCTTCTGCAGGTCAGACGCCAGCTTAGTGCGATCGGCACCAGTCACCCTGGTGCCCTTCTTCAGGGTCTCTGTCACGCCTTCCTCCCGGAGAAATGCGAGCGGCCGCTGCACTGCCGTTTGGTGCACCGCGTATCTCGCCATGATCACGCAAGAAGTCGTGCTCGGCTACCCACACGGCAGCAAAAGATCGGGACAATTGCCGACCATCGCCGCAGCCGTCCATTAGACCCGCGTGTTCGGCGCGGTCGGTGCATCGCGGACCGGCTCAGGCCAGTGCGACGAGGTCCGCGAGTCCGGCGTTCCACAGGTCTTCGACACCGTCGGGCAGCAGCAGCACCCGCTGCGGACCCAGGGCCTCCACCGCTCCCTCGTCGTGGGTGACCAGGACGATCGCGCCGCGGTACCGGCGCAGTGCGGAAAGAATCTCCGCCCTGCTGGCCGGATCCAGGTTGTTGGTCGGCTCGTCGAGTAGCAGCACGTTGGCGCCGGAGACCACCAGCAGCGCGAGGGCGAGCCTGGTCTTTTCGCCGCCGGACAGCACCCCGGCGGGCTTGGCCACGTCATCGCCGGAGAACAGGAAGGAACCGAGGATGCCGCGCTGGTCGGCCTCGGTCAGCTCGGGCGCCGCCGTCCGCATGTTCTCCAGCACGGTGCGCTCGTTGTCCAGGGTCTCGTGCTCCTGCGCGTAGTACCCGATCCGCAGCCCGTGGCCCGCCCGGACCTCCCCGGTGTCCGGTTGCTCCACCCCGGCCAGAAGCCTGAGCAGAGTGGTCTTGCCGGCGCCGTTCAGCCCGAGCACGACAATCCTGGCTCCCTTGTCGACCGCCATGTCGACGTCGGTGAACACCTCGAGCGAGCCGTACGACTTGGACAGGCCGCGGGCGGTCAGCGGTACCTTCCCGCAGTGGGCAGGCTCGGGAAAGCGCAGCCGGGCGACCCGATCGGCCCGCCGGTCGGCACTGACGCCTGCGAGCAGTTTCTCTGCTCGCTTGGCCATGTTCTGCGCGGCCTTCGCCTTCGTCGCCTTGGCGCGCATCTTGTCTGCCTGACTGTGCAGGGCAGCGGCCTGACGCTCCGCGTTAGCGCGCTCCCGGCGCCTGCGCCTGGCATCGGTCTCGCGCTGGTCCAGGTAGGCCTTCCAGCCGACGTTGTAGATTTCGAGCTCCGCGCGGTCGGCGTCCAGGTGGAACACCTTCGTCACCAGGGCCGCGAGCAGGTCCGTGTCGTGACTGATCACGATCAGGCCGCCGCGGTAGCCGCGCAGGTGGTCGCGGAGCCAGGTCACCGAGTCGGCGTCGAGGTGGTTGGTCGGCTCGTCGAGCAGCAGCGTCGAGGCGCCTGCGAACAGGATCCTGGCCAGCTCGATCCGGCGGCGCTGGCCGCCCGACAGCGTGCGCAGCGGCTGCCGCAGCACCTTAGCGGGAAGGCCGAGGCTGGACGCGAGCGCCGCGGCCTCGGCCTCGGCGGCATAGCCGCCGAGCACCGTGAGCCGCTCTTCGAGCATGCCGTACCTGCGCACGGCCGCGTCGCGCCGGGCCGGATTCGCGTCGCCCATGCCCAGCTCGGCCCGCCGCATCCCGGCCAGCACCTCGTCGAGGCCCCGGGCCTGAAGTATCCGGTCGGTAGCGAGAGCATCGAGATCCCCGGTCCTGGTGTCCTGCGGCAGGTAGCCGATCGTCTCGTTGCCCAGCACCTTGCCGGCCGCCGGCTGGCCCTCCCCCGCCAGCACCCGCAGCAGCGTCGTCTTCCCGGCCCCGTTCCTGCCCACCAGCCCGATCTTGTCCCCGGCCGCCACCTGGAACGACGCGTGGTCGACCAGCAGCCGCGCCCCAGCACGCAGCTCAAGATCACTAACTGAGATCATCGGACTTCGCTCGCTCTCAAACTTCTCTAACGGGACTCTCGTTACAAAAGGGACATGAAATGGCCCACGCCAACCCTCAGCGTGGGCATCCCGTTACGAGAGGAGCGGTTGCATACAACCAGCTTACCGGCCCCGGCAAGGCATTTTGATCTGCGCCGATTGATCTGCGCGGAGCCAGCACGGTGCCAGCCGGCCGCAGCAAGGTCTACCCGCCGGCCAACCGCCGAGCGGCCCGGTTGAGGCCGCTGATCACCGCGCGCAGCGAGGCGCGCACGATCGACTCGCTGATGCCCACGCCCCAGTACACCCGGTCGCCGACCTCGATCTCCAGGTAGGCGGCCGCTTCGGCGTCACGGCCAGCGCTCAGCGCGTGTTCGGCGTAGTCGAGCACGCGGACGCCGACCCCGCCGAGGCCCATGTCGAGTTCGGACAGCGCCTGGCAGAACGCGGCGATCGGGCCGTTGCCCACGCCCGCCAGCGCGTGCTCGACCCCGAAGGCGCGGACCTGCGTGGTGATCCGCTCGGTGCCGTCCTCGCTGGTCGAGCCGAAGCTGAGCAGTTCGAACGCGCCGGGTGCGAGGTACTCGGCCTCGAATGCCTCCCACATCTGCGCGGCGTCGACCTCGCCGCCGTCGCTGTCGGTGCGCCGCTGGATCACCTGGCTGAACTCGATCTGGAGCCGGCGGGGCAGGTCCATGTGGTGGTCGTGCTTCATGATGTAGGCCACCCCGCCCTTGCCGGACTGGGAGTTGACCCTGATCACGGCCTCGTAGGAGCGGCCGACGTCCTTCGGGTCGATCGGCAGGTACGGCATCTGCCACGGCATCTCGCTGGCGGGCCGCCCGGTCGCCGCCGCGACCGCGTCGAGCCGGTCGAAGCCTTTCTTGATCGCGTCCTGGTGCGAGCCGGAGAACGAGGTGTACACCAGGTCGCCTGCGTACGGATGCCGCTCGTGCACGCTGATCCGGTTGCAGTACTCGGCGGTGCGCCTGATCTCGTCGATGTCGCTGAAGTCGATCATCGGGTCGATGCCCTGGCTGTGCAGGCTCAGGCCGAGGGTGACCAGGTCCACGTTGCCGGACCGCTCGCCGTTGCCGAACAGGCAGCCCTCCACCCGCTGCGCGCCCGCCAGCATGGCCAGCTCGGCGTCGGCGGTGGCGGTGCCGCGGTCGTTGTGCGTGTGCACGGACAGAGCGATGTGCTCGCGCCTGGACAGGTTCCTGCTCATCCACTCGATCTGGTCCGCGTACACGTTCGGCGTCGACCGCTCGACCGTGCAGGGCAGGTTCAGCACGATCTCCCGGCCCGGGCCGGGCTGCCAGACATCCATCACGGCCTCGCAGATGTCCAGCGCGAAGTCCAGCTCGGTGTCCATGAAGATCTCGGGCGAGTACTCGTAGCCGAAGCCGGTGCCGGGCAGGTACTGCTCGGCGAACTTCAGCACCGCCCTGGTTCCCTCGACCGCGACGGCCTTGCACTCCTGTTGGCCGTCGCCTGCCCAGCCGAACACCACCTCGCGGAACATCGGCGCGGCGGCGTTGTACAGGTGCACCGTCGCCTGGCGGGCGCCGACCAGGGCCGTGACGGTGCGCTCGATCAGTTCTTCCCGGGCCTGGGTCAGCACGGAGATGCGCACGTCGTCGGGGACCGAGCCGGACTCGATCAGGCCGCGGATGAAGTCGAAGTCGGTCTGGCTGGCCGCGGGGAAGCCGACCTCGATCTCCTTGTAGCCCAGCCTGACCAGGAGGTCGAACATGGCCTGCTTGCGGGCGGCGTTCATCGGGTCGATCAGGGCCTGGTTCCCGTCCCGCAGGTCGGTGGAGAGCCACCGCGGCGCGGCCGTGATGGTACGCGCGGGCCACCGCCGGTCGGGCAGGTCGACGGCGGGGAACGGGCGGTAACGGTGGCACGGCATACCGGACGGGCGTTGCGCAAAGGTGCTCATGATGCTGCTCCTGACGAGGTCACCGGGTATCGGCCGGCGCAGCGCACCACCCCGCGACGAGGAGCCGACCCTATTGGGCCTCGCCGCGGCGGCGAAGAAGCAGCAGCCGCATCATGATCGGACCAGGATAGCCGGCCGGGTCGGTCCGCAACGTCCGCACGGCGGGCACGGCACAAAAGCCGCGGAGTTCCGGCTGAGGCAGAAAGCCTGGGCTGACCGCCTGCCGATAGAGTGCGGAACCGGAGTGGTCAGATGCGGAGGTCCCATGGGCGTGGATCGGCAGACGGCGCAGATCGGCGTCACCGGGCTGGCGGTCATGGGCCGCAACCTCGCTCGCAACCTGGCCAGGCACGGATACCGGGTGGCCCTGCACAACCGGACCTACGAGCGCACCCGCAGCCTGGTGGCCGAGCACGGGCACGAGGGGACGTTCATCCCCAGCGAGTCGACCAAGGACTTCGTGGCCTCGCTCGAGCGGCCCAGGGCGATCATCATCATGGTCAAGGCCGGCCAGCCCACCGACGCGGTGATCTCCGAGCTCGTTCCGCTGCTGGACCCCGGCGACATCGTCATCGACTGCGGCAACGCGCACTACACCGACACCCGCCGCCGCGAGCGGGACCTGCGCTCGGCCGGCCTGCACTTCGTCGGCTGCGGGGTGTCGGGCGGTGAGGAGGGCGCGCTGACCGGCCCGAGCATCATGCCGGGCGGCTCGGCCGAGTCCTACCGCACACTCGGCCCGATCTTCGAGTCGATCGCCGCGCAGGTCGACGGCACCCCGTGCTGCGTGCACGTTGGTCCCGATGGTGCCGGGCACTTCGTCAAGATGGTGCACAACGGCATCGAGTACGCCGACATGCAGCTCATCGCGGAGGCCTACGACCTGATCAGGGCGGGCACCACGGCCAGCCCGGCCGAGATCGCCGGCATCTTCCGCATCTGGAACTCCGGCGAACTGGAGTCGTTCCTCATCGAGATCACCGCCGACGTGCTCGCCCACGTCGACGCCGCGACGGGCCTGCCGTTCGTCGACGTGGTGCTCGACCAGGCCGAGCAGAAGGGAACCGGGCGCTGGACGGTGCAAAGCGCGCTCGACCTCGGCATCCCGATCACCGGCATCGCCGAGGCCACGTTCGCGCGGTCGCTGTCCGGCCATGCCGACCAGCGAGCGGCGGCCCGCGACACGTTCGGCAGCGACCTCGGCCCGCGGGCGGCCGACCGGGACGGGTTCGTCGACGACGTCCGCAGGGCGCTGTACGCGTCCAAGGTCGTCGCGTACGCCCAGGGCTTCGACCAGATACAGGCGGGCAGCGAGGAGTACGACTGGCATATCGATCGCGGCGCGATGGCCACCATCTGGCGGGGCGGCTGCATCATCAGGGCCAAGTTCCTCGACCGGGTCCGTGAGGCCTACGACCGTGACGCCGGCCTGCCCAGCCTGCTCGTCGCGCCGTACTTCGCGCAGGCCGTCTCGGCCGGGGTGGCAAGCTGGCGGCGGGTGGTGGCCGACGCCGCCCGGGCCGGAGTCCCGACCCCCGCCTTCGCTTCCTCGCTGGCCTACTACGACGGGCTGCGCCGGGACCGGCTGCCCGCGGCGCTCATTCAGGGCCTGCGCGACAACTTCGGCGCCCACACCTACCGCCGCGTCGACCGGGACGGGTCCTTCCACACGCTGTGGGCCGGCGACCGCTCCGAGACGCCCGCCTAGGTCGATCGTTGACCGTAGTTCGGCGCCGTCCAACGGTGGCGCGAGACCGGGTCGCGAGCGCGTCCGGTCAGGCTCAGACCGGGATGTCGACCGTCAGCAGGCCCGCGCGCCAGTCGGGAAGCCGCGCGGCGATGCCGCCGTCGGGGCGGACGAGAGCGGCCAGGCCAGGGAAATCCTCGTCGGCGGTCGAGCCAGCCTGCCCAGCCAGCGCGATCCACAACCCGAGCCTGCGCGCGTGCCTGCTGGCATCGCCCAGCGCGCACTCCTCCCACCAGGCGAACCCCGCCTGCCACGCGCTCTCGCTGGTGCGGCGCCCGTGCAGCCCGGGTGCGGCGGGAAACAGGACAAGGCGGGCACCGGACGCGGCCGCGGCGTCGAACGGCGCGTCGTAGCCTGCCTCGGCGCAGATCGCGGCGCCGAATCGCACGCCAGCCCAGCTAAGTGCCGCATGTTCGCGGGCGGGTTCGAACGACTCCTCGCCCTCGCCGAGGTGGCGCTTGCGCTGAACGCCCAGCACCTGCCCGCCGCCCGCGAGGACCTGGGTGATGTGTGGCCGGCCTTCCGCCAGGTCACAGCCCGCCGATGCCGCCTGGTCGACGATCGCGAGGTGGGACGCGAGATTCCCCGCGATGTCACCCTTCTCGCACCGGATCGCGGCCAGCAGCACGCGCATGCAGCCATCGTGCCATGACGGTCCTCGAGCCGGGTCGGCCGCTTTCACATCTTGCCGCGAACCAGCAGATGACTCACAATCCTCCGATCAGGGCTTGCCCCGATGCGAGTCCAGGGGCGGGTGTGCAGAATGGGGTGCATGGCGAGTCGCATCCGGGCAACGCCCGGCCAGAAGATGGTCCTGCGGGCCGGCGCCCTGTTTGACGGGGTGAGTGGCGCGCTGGTTGCCGACCCGGTCGTGACGATCGAGGGCGGCCGGATCGTCTCGGTCGCCGCCGGGGGCCTGA
>DASPZH010000246.1:0-7561 GCA_035636335.1 Streptosporangiaceae bacterium | reverse complement strand
CGACGGCATCGACGTGTACTGGAAGCGCCTCGAGTACGTGATCTACGGCGGGTGCCGCCCGCGCTAGGCACGGCGTGGCATTCCGCCAGCGCGGGCGGTCAGCATCCGGCTGGGCGACGTCGCGGAGTCCGGTTACGCCTTGCGTCGCATTCTCGCCGCGGTGAGCAGCCTGAGGTCCACATCGTGGCCCGGCGCGGCGAACGGGCTGCCGGGCGCGCTCACGTCGAACCGGCCGCTGTCGGGCACGTAGTCGCGACCGCGGGCGACGACGCGGCGGAGCCTGCCGAGCGCCGAGATGTCGGCGCGCGGGTCGCCGTCCACGACAATGATGTCCGCGTCATAGCCGGCCGCGAGCCGGCCGGTGACCGCGTCGAGGCCGAGCGCCGCAGCGGCTCGCGTGGTGGCCATCGCGAGCGCCTCCTCGGGCCGGAAGCCCAGCGTCACCAGGTGCTCCAGCCCACCCGCGTACTGGTGGTGCGGGGTGTTGTCGATGCCGGCGTCGGTGCCGGCGACGAGCCGCACGCCCAGCCCGCTCATCGTCGGCAGGTGCCGGCCGACCACGATGCCGGTCAGCTTGGCCACGTACGGCGCATTTACGTTGACGGTCGGGCAGACGTAGATGCCCTGCTCGGCGATCCTGACCGCAAGGTCCTCGCTGAACAGCCGCTCGTTGGTCTCGGTGACGAACGAGCAGTGCTCGATCGTGGTGACTCCGGCGTCGACCGCGCGGGCGATGCCCTCGATGCCGTGGGCGTGCGCGGCGACCGGCTTGTCGACCCGCCTGGCCTCCTCGACGACCATCGCGAGCTGGTCGCTGGTGAACTGCGCGTACCAGGGCGCCGAGCCTGCCGTCATGAATCCGCCGGTCGCCATGACCTTGATCAGGTCGGCGCCGTGCTTGTGATGGGTGCGGACCATCCGGCGCAGGTCGTCCTCGCTGTCGGCTTCGCCGCCCATGAACCAGCAGTGGCCGCCCGTCACCGTGATCGGGCTGCCCGCGACGACCAGCCGCGGGCCGCGGGCCAGGCCGGCCGTGATCGCGTCCCGCACGACCACGGCCAGGTAAGCCCGCCCGCCCAGGTCGCGAGCCGTGGTCACGCCCACGCCGAGCAGTTCCCTGGCGCTACGCAACATCAGGACGAGCTGTTGCTGGTCGGTTTCGCCGCGCATCCGGGCGGCTGGGTTGCGTCCGCCGTCGAGCCCGAGATGAACGTGGCAGTCGATCAGCCCCGGCATGACCGTCGAGCCCGGGTAGTCGGTCCGCGGCAGCCCGGCATACTCGGCCGGCAACGCCCCGGCGGGACCGGCCCACTCCACGGTGGTATCGCCGACCACCACCGCGCCATCGAGCACTGTCTCGTCGCCGGTCATGACTCGCGGCGCGCCGAGCACCTCTGACATGCCACCCACCTCGCCTCGGCGGGCCTGAGCAAAAGACTCCGGGAGGCTCCGGGAGCCGCGCCATTTACCGGCCGAGACACATCTGGTGCAGGATATCGGTGTGCCGGGAAGCCTCAGACATGCGATCGACAACACGACCGCGGCGATGCTCCGGGCCGGCCGCAGCGCCAAATGGACAGCGCCGGGTCCGGGCGGGTTCGGCGCCGCGGTGGCGGAGATGGACTTCGGCGCCGCGCCGCCGATCATCGAGGCGCTCGCCGGGCTGTCCGCCGAGGCTGCCTTCGGCTACCTGCCGCCGCATATGGCCGATGACCTGGCCGCGGCCTGCGCGGAGTTCGAGCAGCGCCGCTTCGGGTGGGATGTCGACCCGGCGCTCATCCATCCGGTCCCCGACGTGATCAAGGCGCTGGAGATCGCGATCGCCCACTTCTCCCCCCCGGGCTCGCCCGTCATCCTGCCGACACCCGCCTACATGCCGTTTCTCCTCGTCCCCGGCTTCCTTGGCCGCGAGATCATCAGTGTGCCGATGTGCGACGACGAAGGGTTCTTCACCCTGGACCTGGACGCGATCGACGCGGCCTTCCGCGCCGGAGGGCATCTGCTGATCTTCTGCAGCCCCTACAACCCGCTCGGCCGGGTCTTCAGCGCGGACGAGATGAAGCAGCTCACCGACGTCGTCGACCGGCACGGTGGCCGGGTGTTCGCCGACGAGGTCCACTCTCCGCTCGTCTATCCCGGGGTGCGGCACATTCCGTACGCATCGACCTCGGACGCCGCCGCGTCGCACACGATGACCGCGACGTCGGCGTCGAAGGCGTGGAACCTGCCCGGCCTCAAGTGCGCCGAGGTGATCCTCACCAGCGAGCCCGACCGGCAGCGCTGGGACAAGCTGGGGCTATTCGCCACGCGCGGCGCGAGCAATCCCGGCGTTGTCGCCAACATCGCGGCGTTCCGGCACGGCGAGCCATGGCTGGACGACGTCCTCGGCTACCTCGACGACAGCCGTCAGCTTCTCGCCGACCTGATCTCCCGCCAGCTTCCGCGGGTGCGCTACCGCCCGCCCGAGGGCACCTACCTGGCCTGGCTCGACTGCTCCGCCATGGGCCTGGCCGAGTCCCCCGGCGCGCTGATCACCGACCGCGCGCAGGTCACCGTCGTGGACGGACCCGAGTTCGGCCAGGGCGGGGACGGATCGTTCCGGCTCAACTTCGCCACGCCGCAACCCGTGCTCACCGAGATGGTCGAGCGCATCGCCGCGGTCCTGGCCGACCTCAGCCAATGATCTTGATCATTGGTCGGCACCGGCTGCGGCTGCGGCGTGCCCCTCACGGCTCACGGCGTTGGCGAGCGGGAAGGTCTCGGTCAGACGGCCGAGGAAGGACTGGAAGCCGGCGGACAGGTCGCTGAGCTCGACGGCGAACGACAGCGGGGTCACCGAGACGTGGCCGGCCCGCAGCGCGCCGATGTCGGTGCCGAGGGACGCGTCGGACTCCGGGATGACCTCGTCCGGCTCCCCGAACAGGTACAGCCGCTGCACGTCGCCGTCGGCGGCCCACTCGGGCACGGCCGCCCGCGGGTAGTCGCGCCGCCCGGCCCTGGTCAGCACGCTCGTGTCGGCGGCGCGGTCGGCCGGGTAGTTGACGCTGAGCACCACCGGCTCGGCCGGGTGGGCACCGATCACGGACCGCGCCAGGCTGGCGCCGTGCGCGGCGGCGAAGCCGAAGTCATAGGCCAGGCCGGCGCTGTCCAGATCCTCGTGGTAGTTGACCGAGAAAGTCCCGGTCGGCGTCTGCTGCGACAGGCAGATCGCCGGCGTCCCGAGGATAGCGGCCTCCAGGCCCGCCCCGACCGTGCCGGAGTAGGTGATGTCGTCGGCCAGGTTGGCGCCGTGGTTGATGCCGCTGACCACCAGGTCTGCCCCCGCGGCCAGGCCGCCAAGCAGCCCCGCCCGCACGCAGTCGGTCGGTGTGCCGTCACATCGGTAGATCGGGTGCTGGCCGCCCGCGACGCGGGTCACGCCGACCGGCCGGGAGAACGTGCACTTGCGCGCGAACCCGCTGCAGTCTGCCTCGGGGGCGACGGTGATGACGCTCTCGCAGAACGCGGCGAGCGCGGCGCGGACGGCGAGCATGCCCTCGGCGTCGACTCCGTCGTCGTTGGTCAGCAGGACGCGCACGGTTTCTCCAGTCGCATCGGACGTCGCGCGGGTTGGGGCGACCTCTGCGCCGGAAGGAGCCGCTCCGCCGCGAGCCGCCGGTATCTCCTTGACCCCATATGCGGCCCGTTGAAAGTATGCAATACGTGGTGACATCCATGGCCTAGTGCCCTTAGCCCGCCCGTGCGCTGGGAATTCCGGGCTGGAGGTCACCATGCGGGCGCCGGCCAGGGAGATCGTCAGGCAGCAGGCACCGCTGCGGCGGTCCGGTCAGCCCCGCTCCGGGGCGCGGCAAGCCGGATGGATCGGTTGGGCGACCGCTGAGCCACCGTCGGTACTCGCCAGCGGGCGATGAGGCGGGCTCCGCTGGCGTGCCGGGCGCCTCGGTTGAGGTCCCGATTGCTGCCGACGAAGCCGGCCTGAAGATCGCGAAGGATTATCCCGCGCCGGCGAGGAAAATCCTTCGCGATCACCGCCCGGGCGGCCCCGGCCCGCCGCGGCGGTCCGGGGCCAGACCACGTTCAGCGACGGTCGTAGGCCCACAGGCTTGTTGCCCGGCCCAGCAGCCTGAGCCTGACGCGTTCGGTCTGACGCAGCCCGGCGGGCACGACCGCGACGGGGATCTCGGGAACGAGCAGCACCACGCGCCCGCCCGGGCGGGTGACCCTGGCCATGTCCCGCAACGCCTCCCGCAGCCACTCCCGCCTGTCACCCGGCACGTCGAACTGCCAGCCGAACGGCAGGTTCGACACGCACGCGGCCGCGGCGGCGTCGGCCAGGCCCATGGCGCGGACGTCGCCGGCGCCGACGACCGCGGCGGGCACGTTGGCCCGGGCGGTCGCGACGGCGGCTGGGTCGATGTCCAGGCCCCGCGCCCGCCAGCCCGCGGCCACGGCCTCGGCCAGAACCGTGCCGGCGCCGCAGCACGGGTCGACCAGCAGCCCGGCCGGCGGCCCGGCCAGGCACACCGCCGCGGCCGCGACCGTCGGCCGCAGCGCGCCCCGGCGCTCCTGCGGCCGGCCACCATGCTGGCGCATCCGCTCGTCGGACAGGCGCAGCCCGCACACGAACCGGCCCGGCGCGTACTCCGCGACCCAGACCTCCAGGTCCGCCGGGTCAGCGGGCCGCCACCTGGGCCGATCGCGGGCGACCACCCGGGTCAGCTCGCGCCGCAGGTCGGTGCGGAGAAAGGAGGTCTCGGTCAGCACCCGAGCGACGACACGGAAGCTCATCGCGGCTCGCAACGGGCCACGGTGCTCGGCCCACATCGACAGCGCCCTCGCGCTGCGCTCGGGCCGCCAGATCCGCCCGGCGACCGACCGAGCCGTGTCGCCGTCCGCCCGGATCGTCCGGCCCACCTCGGCGAACACGTCCTCGGCCAGCCGCAGCCCGCGCAGCCCGCCGCGGCCGGCCCGGTCGGCATCGATCAGGAGCACGTCCGAGCGCCCGTCCGAGCCACTGCCGCGCACCGAGACACCGCCGGCCGCGGCTAGTTCCCGCGCGGCCAGCAGGGCCAGGCCCGGCATCGTCAGCACGAACATCCGGGCCGTCGGCTTCCCGGTGCCGGTCACATCCCGAGCTTACGGACAGCACGCCGCCGGCGGCGTCAGAGCTTGGTCAGCTTGGAGGACGGCGTCGTGATCCGCTGCACGTGTGAACCGAAGTCGATGAGCAGGGCGATGCCCTCCTCGACTCCGGTGACCGTGCCGAGACCGTACTTGTCGTGAGTGACCTTGTCATCGACCGAGTAGTGCTCGGCGGGCGGCTCGGGATCGGGCACCGCGAACGGACTGGTTGGCAGGTGGCGCCTGGGTGCGGCGCGGTAACGACTCATCATGACCAGTATGCGCCCATCTTGGCCGCTGACAGCAGTGATTCCGGGCCGTGGTCCGTGTTCATCGCCGGCCTCGGCCTCGGTAGCGGGTCGATAGGGCGACCGCGCCCGAACCGGTGGCCCGGGAGGCGGCCTTCGGCGCATGCCGCGCGGCGGGCCGCGCCGCGGGCCTGATCGGCTCGGCAGGTTCGCCCGCGATCGAGCGCAGCAGCTCCGAGTCGGGGCGGACCTTGGCCGCCAGCGGGACGACGTTCGCCTTTCGCAAGAGCGCGCGCACGTCGTTCGCTTGTGCCGGTGTCTGCAAGGTGATCACCACGCCAGCGGCTCCGGCCCGCGCCGTCCGGCCCGAGCGGTGCACGTAGGCCTTGTGCTCGGCGGGCGGGTCGGCGTGGATGACCAGGTCAATGCCATCGACGTGGATGCCACGGGCCGCGATGTCGGTCGCGACCATCACCCGTACCTCACCGGAGGCGAACGCCGCGAGATTCCGCTCGCGGGCGCCTTGCGCGAGGTCGCCGTGCAACTCGGCCGCGGGGATGGACGCGGCGGTTAGCTGGTGGGCGAGCCGGTGCGCGGACCGCTTGGTCCTGGTGAAGATCAACGACCGGTTCCGGCCGCCGGCCAGGGCAGCCACGACGCCGACCCGGTCGGCGGGCGTGACCGAGAACACGTGGTGCACGATGGTGGTTGGCGGGGCGGCGGCAGAGTCGACGGCATGCCGCGCCGGCTGGCTCAGGAAGCGCCGCACCAGGACATCGACGTCCTTGTCCAGGGTCGCCGAGAAGAGCATCCGCTGGCCGTCCGGCGGAGTGGACTTCAGCAGCCGGCTCACCACCGGCAGGAATCCGAGGTCAGCCATGTGGTCCGCCTCGTCGACGACGCTGATCTCCACGTCGCCGAGGTGGCAGTGACCCTGCTCGATGAGATCGGCCAGCCGTCCGGGGCAGGCGACGACGATGTCGGCGCGGGCCCGCAAGGCAGCGACCTGCCGGCTCTGCGGGGTTCCGCCGAAGATCGTGACCACGGACAGTCCCATGGCCCGGGCCAACGGCGCGAGAACGGCCTGGACCTGGCTGGCCAGCTCGCGGGTGGGCACCAGCACCAGGCCACGCGGCCGGCACGCCATGGTGTGCCCCCCGGCCAGGGCCGTGACCAGCGGGATGCAGAACGCGATCGTCTTGCCGGAGCCGGTCCGGCCGCGACCGAGTACGTCACGGCCGGCCAGCGCGTCGGGCAAGGTGGCCGCCTGGATCGGGAAGGTAGCGGTGATTCCCGCGTCGGCGAGCACAGCAACCAGCGGTGCGGGAACACCCAGGGATGCGAAGCCGACCGGGAGCGGCGCCACGACCGGCGAGCCGCGCCTGGCCCGGCGCCCGCTCCTGGCAGCTTCGGAGTGCTCGATAGAGAGATTGGCATGTTCGATGGGCAGGACTGACAAAGAACCGTCTTTCGGAATCGGGTGGCCGCATTGTCTAGGGCCGCCACATCCGTGGAAACCAGTTCGCTCACCGAGCGACGTACGACCGGCGCGCCCTGATGGCGGCGCCTCATTACGTGCCGTGCATCCGCAAGCCTACCGCACCGCGGGTCTGGCTCCCGCCGACGACTCGCGCGGGCTCTTCATGATCGCGGTGGATTTGACGCGAGGAACGAGCGCCGCTCAGAGCACCTTGGACAGGAACGCCTTGGTGCGCTCGTGCACGGGGCTGGCCAGGACCTCCCGCGGCGAGCCGGACTCGACCACCAGCCCGTTGTCCATGAAGATCAGCGTGTCGCCCACTTCGCGGGCGAACCCATCTCGTGCGTCACCACGATCATCGTCATGCCGCTGGTGGCCAGGTCGCGCATGACGGCGAGCACGTCGCCGACCAGCTCAGGGTCGAGCGCGCTGGTCGGCTCGTCGAAGAGCATCAGCTTCGGCTGCATGGCGAGCGCCCGGGCGATCGCGACCCGCTGCTGCTGCCCGCCGGAAAGCTGCTTGGGGTAGGCGGCCGCCTTCTCCCGTATTCCCGCGCGGTCCAGCAGTCGCTCGGCGTTGTCGATCGCCTCGGCCCTGGGCATGCCCTTGACCCGGATCGGCGCCCCTTCACGTTCTCCAGCACGGTCATGCGGGGGAACAGGTTGAACTGCTGGAAGACCATGCCGATCTCCGCACGTTTCGCGCATATCTC
>DASPZH010000245.1:0-2319 GCA_035636335.1 Streptosporangiaceae bacterium | reverse complement strand
CACGGCCTGGACCGCGACCTCGCGGACCGGCTGCTCGACCAGCTTGCGGTGGCGACCGGGCAGGCGCCAGGCGACGCGACATGACGGTCCCCGACGTGGCGGACGGGGCCGACGGCGCGGAGCTGGTTCCCGCCCCGGCGTCGGACCGGCCGGGGCCGGGCGAGCCGGGGCCGGGCGGCCCGCGGCCGGGCGGCGGCCCGCGGCCGGGGCTGGGCGGCGGCGGCGGCGGCTTCGCGGGCTTGGAGGCGGGCTGGCGGCGGCTGAGCCGGCGGAGCATGGTCGTGCGGCCGCTGACCGACCTGGCCAGGCTGCTCCCGCTGCTGGCCGGCCTGCTGCTCCTGCACTCGCGTACCGGCGGCGGCCTGGCCTGGGGTGTCGCCGCCGCCGTCTTCGCGGTCGTCACCGGGCTGGTGCACTGGGCGACCACCCGGTACATGATCACCGACGCGCGCGTCTACCTGCGGCGCGGGCTGCTGAACCAGAAGACCCTGTCGGTGGCCAGGGACCGGATCCGCACCGTCGACGTGACCGCGCACCTGCTGCACCGGGCGCTCGGCGTCTGCCGGGTCAGCATCGGGACCGGCCGCAACGACCTGCGGTCCGGTGAGAGCTTCCGCCTGGACGGCGTGACCAGGTCCGACGCCGAGTCGCTGCGCATGGTGCTGCTCTCGTCGGTCAGGGGACTGGCGGCGGCGACCGAGACCGGCCGGTCGCCGGCACCGGCGCCAGCGGCCGGCCAGGAGGAGCCGGCGGAAACGGCACGGCCGGCCCCCCCGCCCCAGCACCGGCACGCCCCCGGGCACGGGACGGAGCTGGTCCGATGGCGAGTCGGCTGGCTGCGGTACGCGCCGCTGACCATGACCGGGCTCGTCGTCGTCGGCGTCTTGTTCGGGTCGGTCGTCCAGATCACCAACGCCACCGACGTCAACCTCGCGGCTACCGACCCGGTCCAGCGGGTCGTCGCCGACTTCACCGCGTTCAGCGTCGTGCAGCGGATACTTGTCGGGGGCGCCACCACGCTCGCCGCGTACGTGCTGATCGCGATGGCCGGCTACATCGCCGTGTTCTGGAACTTCCGGCTGGCCGAGCCCGCCGCCGGCACGCTCAGGGTCACCCGCGGCCTGCTGTCGGTGCGGGCCACGACGATCTCGCGCGGCAGGCTCCGCGGCGTGGAGATCAGCGAGCCGCTCCTGCTGCGGGCCGCCGGCGGTGCCCGGTGCATCGCGATCGCCACCGGGCTGCACGTCGGCCGCGGCGCCGAGCGGGAGGGCTCCGTGCTGCTGCCGCCCGCGCCCCGCGAGGTCGCCGTGCGGGTGGCAGGCGCCGTGCTCGGGCTGCCCGAGGACGTCTGCTCGGGCCCGCTGGTTCGGCACGGGCCGGCCGCCCGCCGCCGCCGCTACGTCCGCGCCCTGGCCGGGGCGGCGCTGATCATCGCCGCGATCTGGATCGCGACTCGGGCGCAGCACGGCCCGGCCTGGGTCTGGATCGGCTCGTTCGCCCTGCTGCCCGCTGCCGCGCTGGTCGCGGCCGACCGGTATCAGAGCCTGGGACACCGGCTCGCCGGCGACTGGCTGGTGACCAGGACCGGCAGCCTCGCCCGGCGGCGCAACATCATCTCGACCGACGCGATCATCGGCTGGCGGGTCCACCAGACCTGGTTCCAGCGCCGCCAGGGCCTGATGACGCTGACCGCGACGACCGCGGCCGGCCAGCAGCATTACTCGGTGCGTGACGTTCGGGTCGCGGACGGGATCGCGCTCGCGGCCGCCGCAACCGGCGACCTGCTGGCGCCGTTCCTGCGGAAGTGATCGAGCCCCGCTTACTGTCCGACTTTTCGCCAACGAAACTCCGGGCGCGACCGTGGCCCGCCGCTGGCATCGTTCAGAACGGCTTGGCGAAACCGTAGTCGTCTGGCTGGTCGGACTTGCTCAGGGTGACCAGGTCGTCGGGGCCGAGGGGCAGCGTGGCCGGCGGCTTCTGCGCGGCGCCAGGGGCGGGAGCGTCCTGCGCGGCAGGGGTGCCGTCCGGTGCCGGTGTCGCTGGCGAAGCCGGTGTTGCTTGCGGCGGGTATCGGTGCGGCGGCAGATAGCCGGGCGGCGCGGCCGGGGGCTGGCCGGCTGCCCCCTGCCAATGAGCCTGACGGGCCGCCAGCCTGGCCTGCTCGCGCTGCCGGCGGACGGCCAGGACCGCGGCGAGGAACGCGGCCGCGTCCGTTCCTGGCGGCGGTGGCGGGCTCACCTGGGCGGCGACCGCCGAGGCGAGCTGGAGGCCGAGCTGCTCCCGCGCGGCGGGGCGCAGGTCGTAGTAGCGGCGCAGGTA
>DASPZH010000244.1:0-3542 GCA_035636335.1 Streptosporangiaceae bacterium | reverse complement strand
CGAGGGAAGCTGCCTGGCAGTGCTCGCGACGGCCGGGGCCGACGCCGGCCTGATCGCGTACGAAATGGCACTGCTCGTCAAGCGAGTCGGTCAGCACCTCGGAGTGCGGCCGCGTCCAGCGCAGGTTAGCTCTTAGGTGAGGCGTGACCCGCGTGAATCCCAGGCCAGCCGACTGGCTCGCCAACGGCCACGAACGCGTCGTCAGACCCTACGCGCTGACGGCCGGGCGGACCAGGGCGGCCGGCGGCAGCATCGACCTGGTCGCCCTGGTATCCGCGGTAGGGGCAGGACCGGTGCCGAACTTGCGGTTGAGGACGCATGTGAACTTGGACCTGAGCACGTCAGGCTGCTACGGTGCTGCCGCTTGCGCGCATCGGTCGCCGATCTCGCTGCCGAGCTCGATCTTCCACTCGGGGTGGTCCGAATTCTCCTCGCCGACCTGCGGGAACGTGGTCTCGTGAGCATCAATCAACCGGCCGCGGCCGGGCTCAACGACATCGGGATACTGAAGGAGGTCGCCGATGCCCTACGCAGACTCTGAGCCAGCCGGCGGCCGCTCGCCCGTACCCGTTGCGATCAAGATCCTGGTCGCCGGAGGATTCGGCGTCGGCAAGACCACGCTGGTCAGCTCGGTGAGCGAGGTACGGCCGTTGCGGACCGAGGAAGAGATGACCGAACCAGGCTCTCTCGTCGACCAACTCGACGGCGTGGAGCGCAAGACGACCACGACGGTCGCGATGGACTTCGGCCGGATCTCGATCAGCGATGACCTCGTTGTCTACCTGTTCGGGACGCCCGGCCAGAAGCGGTTCTGGTTCATGTGGGACGAGCTCGCCTACGGCGCCCTCGGCGCCGTCGTGATGGCCGATACCAGGCGGCTCGCCGACTGCTTTCCTTCGATCGACTACTTCGAGCGCAATGGCATGCCCTTCGTCGTCGCCGTGAACTGCTTCGACGAGGCGCGCCGGTATCCGTCGGAGACGATGAGGTCGGCGCTGAACCTCACCGACGACGTCCCGCTGCTGCTGTGCGATGCCCGGCAGCGCTCGTCGGGCCGGGACGTCCTCGTCGCCCTGGTCGAGCACGCGGTCGCCAGGCTGAACAGCAGCCGCCACGTCACGCCCGCCAGATAAGCACCAGCCCGCGGTCGTCGGTCGCGCCCGCGTTGTCCTGCATCGCCTGCACCAGGCGGGCCGCTCCGCCGCTGAACCCGGCCGTGACCAGTTGGTCCGCCTCGCCGAGCAGCCGGTCGATCTCGACGTCGATGTCCCGCCCCGGCACCTCGACCAGCCCGTCGGTGTAGAGCATCAGCGCATCTCCCGGCCGCAGCATCCCGTGCTCGGTCCCCTCGCGCAGATCGGGCACGACTCCGAGCACGATGCCGCGCGCCTGGGTCAGCCGCCAGCGTCCGCTGCCGCTCTCGAAGTGGGCGGCGGGCGGATGCCCGGCCGAAGCGATCACGTAGCTGCCCGTCGCCAGGTCGAGCGCGAGATGCACCGCGGTGACGAATCCCTCGGCCGGCTCGGCCCGGCGCAGGTATGCGTTGCAGGCCGACAGGAACTGCGATGCCGGAACCGAGGCCAGCAGCCCGCCGAACGCGCCTGACAGCAGCAGCGCCCTGGTCCCGGCGTCGATGCCCTTGCCGGAGACGTCGACGACGGCGACCTCGAGCATCTTGCCGTCGCACGCGGAGACCACGAAGTCGCCGCCGAACGACGCTCCCCCGGCCGGCCGCAGCACCGACTCGGACCCCCAGCCCTCCGGCAGGCTGGGCAGCGCGCTCTGCGCCCTGATCCGGTCCCGCAGCTCGACCAGCATCTGGTCGCCCCGCAGGCCGAGCAGGCCGAGCTTGGCCCTGGCCCTGGCCAGCAGGAAGGCGAAAACGGCCGTGATGGCGATAGTGGCGACGATCCCGAAGCCGGTCCGGTCGTCGTTCTGCGCGACGTCGTAGCCGAGCATCCCGGCCGTGATCGCGAAGAGAATCACCAGCGCCCGCGGCCAGAGCATCAGGCCGCCCGCCAGGATCGGCAAGATCATCAGTCCCGGCGAGAACCACGACGCCGAAACCTGCACGGCGGCGATGCCGATGCCCACCACCGCGACCGCGAGTACGGCGGCCACCCGGCGGTTCCGCGTGATGAACTGGCGCCTGACCAGACCGCGCGACCACAGCGCGGCGGCAGACATCGCCGACCAGGGCCGACGGCCGGAACTCGTAACCATGATGCCGAAACTGTACCGGTTCTGGATCTGCCCGCCAGAGGCCAAGCGGGTTACCGGGCCGTATAGGCAATAAAGATGTGGCAAGATGGCCCGGCCATAGGGTACGAAGGCGGGATGGACGCCAGCTATCCGATCCGGCCGATCGACGATTCCGAATTGCCCGCATTCGGCCAGGTCACCGATCACGCCTTCAACTCCACCTACCCCGCGGACGAGCTTCTCCGCCTCGACCGGCTCGTGGTCGAGCCGGAGCGTACCCTGGTGGCCTTCGACGGCGATCGCATGGTCGGCACGACGCTGGCCTTCTCGTTCGGCCTGACCGTTCCCGGCGGCGATGTCGTCGGCGCGGCCGGGATCAGCGGCGTCTCCGTGCTGCCCACGCACCGGCGGCGCGGCATCTTGTCCGCACTGATGCGCCGTCAGATCGCCGACATCGCCGCGGGCGGCGAGCCGCTGGCGGCGCTGAACGCCTCCGAGTCCGCGATATACGGCAGGTACGGCTACGGCTCGGCGGCCGACTGGTACAGCTTCACGCTCCACCGCGGCGACGGCCGGCTGCGGCCCGTGGGCCACTCCGCCGCGGCGCAGCCGGTGCTCAGGCTGGCCGAGCCCAAGTCGGCCGTCGCCGAGCTCAAGGCGGTCTACGAAGCCGTCCGCCCCACCAGGCCAGGCATGCTGACCAGGAGCGACGGCTTCTGGGACGTTCATCTGGCCGACCCGGAGTTCATGCGTGAGGGCAGTAGCCCGCAGCGGTGCGTAGTCGCCGAAGATCAGTCGGGCCCGCGGGGGTACGCGCTGTACACGGCCAAGCCGGACTGGGGCAACGACGGCATGCCGGCCCAGTCGCTGTTCGTGCGGGAGCTGTTCTGGACCGATCCTGCGGCGTGCGCCGCGCTCTGGTCCGACCTGCTCTCCAGGGACCTGGTGACCGAGGTCAGGGCGCCCAGGAGGCCGGCCGACGACCCGGTTCGGCACCTGCTCGTCGATCCCCGCCGTACCCGCGCGAAGGTCGCCGACGGACTGTGGATCAGGCTCGTCGACCTGCCGGCCGCCCTCCAGCGGCGGCGCTATGCGAGCAGCGTCGACATGGTGATCGAGGTCACCGACCCGCTGCTGCCGGCCAACGAGGGGCGGTGGCGGCTGACGGCCAGAGGCGCGGTCGATGGCGGGAAGCTCGCGTGCGAGCGGACGACGGCCGAACCGGACATCGCGCTGCCCGTCTCCGCCCTCGGCGCCGCCTACCTGGGCGACACCAGGCTCGGCGGCATGGCGGCCGCCGGCCAGGTCACCGAGGTGCGGCCCGGTGCCGTCGCCGAGCT